>DAOPZE010000147.1:0-5499 GCA_035353255.1 Candidatus Cloacimonadota bacterium | reverse complement strand
GCTACTCATTGTGAGTAGCCTGTGCCTTGGAATCAGCCTGGACGACAGCATCGTCATGGCAAAGCAGGGAAACAAAGAACTGCTCAAGGCGAAAGAAGATATTTACAAGGCAGACGCGCAGTATAAGGACGTGCGAGGCTATTTGCTTCCTCAACTGACCCTGCAAGGCGCCTACTCACTCAATAAGACTTATCTGCCGGATTCGGCGATCCCGCCTGCGTTTGACTTTACGACAGGGCTGGATGCGACTGCGGATGATAATGACAATTACCTCGCCAATGCGATGAACGGGGTGGTCAATTCCCTGATCCCCTCTTCCCCGCAAAAGGAAGGCTCGCTGGCGATGCAGCTTAAGTTTCAGCAAGTCCTCTTCATGGGCGCAAAGCTGATCAACGGCGTCAAAGCGGTCGATAGATACCGTTCGATCCAGAAGCTTCGCTATGACCTTGCCGAGAACAATATCGTCGTCAACACGACTGAGCTGTTCTATCAATGTCTGCTGGCGGGCAAGCTTGTTCAAGTCCAGAAGGATGCTCTCGACACGGCAAATAAACACCTCGCCAGGGTCGAGCTGTTCTTCAAGGAAGGACAAGTCTCGGAATTTGACCTCCTGCGTGCCAGACTCGAAGTCGCCAAGCTCAAACCGCAACTGGTGCAGAGCCAGAATAACTATGATCTGGCTTTATCCGCCTTTAGAAAGCAGATCGGCACCGAGGATCAGACGATCATCCCGGAAGGTGAGTTCATCCTGCCGCAGGAAATGAACATCACAGAGGAAGAAGCGATCAGTTCCGCGCTTGCCAATCGGCTGGAGCTGCGTCTCGCCTCGATCAACACTGAGGTACAGAAGATCCGCTACAACGCGGAGAAGGGCAATTATCTGCCGAACGTCGCCTTGACTGCGGATGCTTCGCTCTTTACCGCCGCGGATGAATATGGCATCGAGAGTGATGACTTTGGCACGAAGTACAGCATCGGGATAGGCTTTCAGTTCCCTCTCTTTACCGGGCTGCAGAACTCCTCCAAGCGCGCGTATGCCAAGCATGACCATATCCTTGCGCAGATACAGGAACAGGATTACAAAGAGCTGATCGGTCTGGAAGTCAAACAGAACTATCAGAAATACACTTACGCATTGGAAAACTATCGCGTTCAGACCGAGAACATCAAGATGGCAGAACGCAACGTCCAGCTTGCGCAGATCAGATATGAGAATCAGGTCGGCATCCAGCTTGAGGTCTTTGACTCCCTCGTCATGCTCGCCGGAATGAAGCTCGAGTATTACAACGCTATCTACCAGGTCATTTCTGCTGAAAGGAACCTGGTAAAATCTATGGGCAACAAACTCTAAAGGAAACTATCAGATGAAAAGAACGATCGTTATTACACTCGCAGTCCTCTTGCTCTTTACCCTCGGTTGTGGTAAAAAGAAGGTCGATGATAAGAATATAGAACAGCTTCAGAAGGAACAGGGTGTTCCAGTTCGGGTCTCCCCCATCGAACTCAGCACCTTTATTCAGGGTCTGGATTACAACGCGACGCTCTCCGGAGCAGAAGAGGCAAATGGCATGGCGCTGATGTCCGAAGTCATTACCCACGTCAATGCCAAAGCCGGAGACAGAGTCACAAAAGGACAGATCATCGTCTCCTATCCGCAAACTGCGCTTGAAGCACGCAATACAGATGCGCAGACGGGCTTTAACGCTGCGCGTACGGCTTATGAAAGAATGTCCCGCCTGCATGCTCAGGGAGCTATATCGCAGCAGGACATGGACAACGTCGAGACGCAGTATAACCTCGCCAAGTCCGCTCTGGACTCATCCAACAAGATGATCAACATCGCTGCTCCGATCAGCGGGATCATCACCAATATGTTCGTAAGCCAGGGTGAGAGATCCTTCCCGGGTCAGACGCTCTTTACTATTGCCGGTGGCTCAGGATACAAAGCAACCTTAAGCGTTCCGGAGATCGACATGAAGGATATCCGGCGTGGACTCAGGGTCACAGCCGAATGGAACGGAGAGAAACTTAAAGGAACCGTTACATCAGTCTCTCCGGGTATGGATCAGAACACAAAGGCTTTCCGGGTCGAATGCAAGTTCCCCGCTTATAACTCCAAGGTCAGCTTCGGGATCACTGCCCGGATCAATATCATTACGAAGTCCGTGCAGAACGCCATAGTCGTCGAGCGTCAAAATATCGTCCTCGAGAATGGGAAAAAGTACGTCTGGTTGGCAAATAACGGCAAGGCAATGAAACGCGAGATCGAGACAGGACTGGATAACCGCCTGTCCTATGAAGTGGTCTCCGGCTTAGCCGAGGGTGACCAGCTCATCACTGAGGGAATCAACCTTCTGACCGAAGGTGCCAAGATCAAGATCAGCGAATAAGAGGACAGCAGATGTTTCTTTCCAAAATATCAATCCGCAGACCGGTGATGGTCACCATGGCTATCCTGGTTTTCGTGGTCTTCGGTATCCTGGGTTATATGGGTATGCCTTTGACCATGATGCCGGATATACAGATACCCTACGTTATGGTGCAGACCATATATCCCGGCGCCGGACCTCGCGAGGTCGAGTCTCAGATCTCCAAGCAGGTCGAGGATGCCGTGGCTATGGTCTCACAGATCGACTTCATCCAGAGCTATTCGATGGACAACGTCTCCGTCGTACTGATCAAGTTCAAGCTCTCCAAGGATGTCGATATCGCCAACCAGGAAGTCAAGGACAAGGTCGATGGCATCTCCTACAACCTGCCCAAGGACTCCCAAAAGCCCAAGATCACCAAGATGGACGTAAACTCCTTCCCCTTTATGGACATAGTCCTTGCCGGGGATATGGATGGCAAAGCCCTGTATGAGCTTGCGGATAAGAAGCTCAAAGACCGCTTTGCGCAGATAGAAGGCGTTGCTCAGGTCTCCATGACCGGTGGTAATAAGCGCGAAGTATCCGTCAAGCTCAAGGACTCTGTCGTCTATGAGAACAAGATATCCCTCGCAATGCTCAATCAGATCCTTGCGGCACAGAACCTCGATATGCCGGGCGGCAACTTCAAGAAAGGCAGCCAAGAATACTTTGTGCGCCTCAAAGGTGAATACCAAAGCACCGATGACATCGCCAATGCCAAGATCCCAACTGCCTTCGGAGCAAAGCGTCTCTCCAGCATAGCCGAAGTCTCGGACGGTAGCGCTGAGGTGCGCCAGAGAGCAATATACTTTAACGTTCCGGATCAGAAGCTGGAACAGAACATAATCCGTATCTCGCTGACCAACAGCACGGACGGTAATATCGTCAAGATCGCCAAGGAAGCGCGTCGTCAGCTCCCTCTGATCCAGAAGGAACTCCCCAAGGGTGTCACACTCAGAATGATCAGGGATGACTCTGAATTCACGGAGTTCATGGTCTCGGATACCATGTCCAATATCTGGATGGGTATCCTGCTCACCGGGCTGGTGCTTTTCCTCTTCCTGCATGATGTCCGCTCCACTCTGATCGTTGGCTTGTCCATGCCGATATCCATTATCTCGACCTTCGTCTTCCTCAGGATGGCGGGTTATACGATCAACGTCATGACTCTGATGGGCTTATCCACCTCGACGGGTATATTGGTGGCAAACTCAGTTGTCGTTCTCGAGAACATCTTCCGGCACAAGGATATGGGCAATAACAGGGTCGAAGCATCAGACAAAGGCACAGCCGAGATCGCTGTGGCAGTCTTGGCATCGACTCTCACCAATATCGTGGTGTTCCTGCCTATCGCGACCATGACCTCGATGGTCGGTCAGTTCTTCAAAGAGTTCGGTATGACGGTGACCTTTGCGACGATATTCTCGCTCATCACCTCCTTTACCATTACCCCGATGCTCGCATCGATGATCATCCCCGAGAAGAAGATAGACACGAAGTATGGACGCAGCTTTGAGAAGTACTTTGCCCGTTTCAGCGCTTGGTATGAGAGGCTTTTGGCAAGCCTCCTCCGGACAAAGAAGACCGGCAGACTGCTCGTGCTGGGCAGTGTCGGCGTCCTCATCCTCTCGCTGATGCTGGTCCCGATGATCGGCTTGGAACTCATGCCTTCAATTGACCAAGGCAATATTACCGCAACGATAGAACTCCCGCAAGGCTTTAATCTGGATGAGACAGCCAAGACTGTGACTGCCATCCAAGACAAGATAAAATCTCACAAAGAGATCGAGCACATCGTGACCAATCTCGGAGCGATGGGTATGATCGACGAGAGCACAAACCTCGCATCCTGCGATATCAAGCTCGTGGATTTGAAGAAACGCACCCGTACGACACAGGAGATGATCTCCGTGCTGCGTAAGGATCTCTCCGTGATCCCCAATGCCAAGATCAAGGTCTCACAGCAATCCCGCTTTGGCGGTGGCGACCCGATCGAGTTCTATCTCCAGGGACAGGACAACGACAAGCTGGAATCCCTCAAGACGGAAGTGATGAACACCCTGCGGGATGTCCCGGGGCTTACCAACCTCGATAGCAGTACGCGTCCCGGAAGAGCCGAACTCACCATCATCCCGGACAGGGAAAAGATGGCGGAGATCGGTGCGACCGTCTATGACCTCGCGCTGGCGATCCGTTCCTCTGTCGAAGGCATGGTTGCGACGAAGTATCGCGAAAGCGGTAATGAGTACGACATCAAGCTCTCAATGGACGACTCCTCTGTGGATTCCCCCGAGAAGCTCGCCAACCTGCCGATCACGATCTTCGGAACGCCATACCTGCTGTCTCAGCTTGCGACCATAGACTTTGGTGCGGGTATCAACAAGATAACTCACCAGAACCGCTTCAAGTCCATCCAGTTTACCGCCGGGAACACAGTTGGTTCCTCGATGGGTAAGGTGATCGCCGAAGTGCGGAGCAAGCTCGATGCATTGAACCTCCCGGATGGCTACCAGATAACCTGGGGTGGAGATGCTCAGATGCTTTCCGAGACCATGGTTGACATGGTGCGAACCTTCATTCTTGCCGTGCTCTTGACCTACATGCTCCTTGCGGCTATCCTCGAGAGCTTTATGCAGCCCCTCCTGATCATGTCCACCGTTCCGATGGCATTGATCGGCGTATTCGTCTCTCTGTTCATCACGGGCTTTACCCTGAATATCTTCTCGATGATGGCGATCATCATGCTGGTCGGTATTGTGGTGAATAACGCGATCCTGATCCTCGACCATGTGAACGTCGTACGCCGGGAAGGAAAAGAACTGAAGGAATCCATCCTGGAAGCAGGACGCCTCAAGCTCAAACCGGTGATCATGTCCACCCTGGCTATCGTCATTGGTATGATGCCGATGGCTCTTGGTGTCGGTTCTGCCGCAAAGGAATTCCGCATGTCCATGGGTATCGTCTCGATAGGCGGCTTGATCGTCTCGACGTTTTTGACGCTTGTCTTGATCCCAGTTATGTATTATATTACCAGTAAACCAACAAAAACTTCAATACAAAAGTAACAGGAGGTTACAATGAAAGTAATGGT
>DAOPZE010000146.1:0-5504 GCA_035353255.1 Candidatus Cloacimonadota bacterium | reverse complement strand
ATAGCTCAGTTGGTAGAGCATTAGCTTCCCAAGCTGAGGGTCGCGGGTTCGAGTCCCGTTGCCCGCTCCATTTACTCAATTTGTGATAATATTGATCATTCTGCTTGACATCGTTCCCATTGCGTGTAGTATTTGCCGTGGAAGTATGAGTATGATAAAACAACCTATTGATTACAGGATAAAGGATTCTCTTATACGCCTCAGGCTGGGTCACGTCGCCATTCTGGCGGTGTCCTTTCTTTATCATGTCCTCTTCCCCGCTCCTATATCCGCCTGCGCAATGAGCGCTATTATCTCTACCCAGAGAAATACTCTCGACGAATTCCCCGCGATCGGAAACCAGATCGAATACACTCAGTACAACGATCCCTGGGACTATATTGGCTTTGTCATGGCGAATTCCAACTACTATACAAATTCTGATGGGTATGGCATCGTTGCCTATTCAGAGAATGAACCTGAACTCAGTCCAAACCGGATGTGGTTCAAACGGATATATACCAGGGACGACTTCGGAAACGTTTACTACACGGGAAACTATCTGGATACAGGAGATTCATCCTCATCCCTGCATAACGATATTCTCGATATCGCGATGAACAAGATCAAAAGTGGCGTCAATGAACCAAGCATAGTTATGTGCCATGCCAGAAGCGCATCGGGAGCCACTTATGGCAACCATCCCTTTATCTTTCAATATGGGGATCGAACCTTCAGCTTTATGCATAACGGAAACGTCAACAACGCAAGATCATTTATGATCCACAACATAGACGAGAACAACCATGATGACAATTGGTTCGTCCGGCATCCCAGCAACTACTTCGGAGATACGAATCCTCAGCGCTGGGTCGATAGCGAAGTAATGTTTCATTATATCATGAACTACATCATTTCCTATCAGGGAGATGTTCTGTATGGGTTGCAGCGTGCCCTGGATGGACTGCGCACTTACATAGAGAATACCGGATCAGGAGTATTCAACTTCGTCATGTCCGATGGTTCACACCTCTATGTGTATCGCAGCTCTCCCCTCACTGGCTCGTATTCGAACTATAAGTTGTCATACAGAACCATACCTGGACAATTCTATGGAATACGGACGCAAGCACCTTATCCCGGGGATATCGAGCTCAAACCGAGAGAACTGGTTGTATTCAGCCGTGAACAGAAGCCAAGCCACTATCCTGAATTCTACAGAAATCAGCTTGATCTGCGCACGTCACCGCAATGGATCTCAGTCACATCTCAGAAACCGTTAAGTAATGACTTAACCCTGCGGATCACCCCCAATCCCTTTAGCTCCAGCACCAGTATGCGATTTGATGTTCCCCTGGGGATGACCCTGAAGGCAACAATCTATAACCTCAAAGGTGAGGTGGTATGGCATACGCAGGAAGAATCTAAAAGCCAGGAACAGACCACGATCACCTGGGATGGTAAAGATGATCTGGGTAGGTATGTCACCTCCGGGATCTATGTGATCAAGACAGAAGTCGGTTACGACCGCCAAACCGGCAGAATCATCTATATCAAATAGTTCTTTCTATTGATCAACGACTTTCATTCAATCAAAATCTGATTCATTCTCTTAGAAGATAGTACTAGTCTGCTCAAACATAGCAAAAAAAAGCCTCCGTCACCG
The DNA here is from genome assembly GCA_035353255.1 of Candidatus Cloacimonadota bacterium. Classification (GTDB taxonomy): domain Bacteria; phylum Cloacimonadota; class Cloacimonadia; order Cloacimonadales; family Cloacimonadaceae; genus PHBP01. The sequence continues at coordinate 3,859 of DAOPZE010000146.1, read as the reverse complement.
GAGGCTTTGCATATTATTGGTGTGTTATTAACTATCGAACCGCGACTACATAGTAGAAGGCTCTCGAGAACGAAGAATCAACATACTGCGGAGTCGTCACCGTTCCTATCAGGGAATATGTTCCGTTCGGCTCATGTGCCCGATAGACCCGATACTGCGTGGCGTTGGGAACTGTAGCCCAGTTCAGCGTGACTGATGTTCCGCTGGATATTACGGTGACAGTCGGACTTGCAACAGTGGCATACATACCTGTTCCGCTGACGGCGATATTGGTCGTGGGATTTGTCGTGGAATTGGACGAGATCACCACATTTCCATTATAGCTTGTAGCGTCGGTTGGAGCGAAAGTCAGGTTATATGTTTTGGCAGAACCTGCGGCAATATCAAACACCAAGGTGTTTCTGCTCATGGTGCTGGTATTCGCTGATCCGAAACCGGAGAAGTCTCTACCTGCTTCGGCTATAGTATATCCATTGGGAGTTGATATCGAACCAGCCAGGACGTTATCGCCGGTGTTGTTGATCGTAAACTGCTGTGTAGGAGTAGTTCCGATCTCAACAGACGTAAAGGCGATGGAGTTTGTACTTGTTGATATCTGAGCTCCAACGGTATTTACCGCAACCGTAAGCTTGATATTGGGTCTTCTGGTCACGAGAGTCCCGCCTGAATAGGTATTCGATACGTTTGTGGTATCATTCCCAAGCCAACGATAACCGTTAGTGGTTGTCGTGTACTGGATGGTTCCGGTATTTGTGTTTGCGCTGAGGAGACCAAACGCGGTATCAACGACAAGGTTGTCCGTTCCATTCCAGTCAAAGGGTGTGGTCAGAGTTAACATATGATAACTACCCTCGACAGGAGTATAGGATGCACTAGTGTATACAGTAGTAAAAGTCCCGGTCTGCCAGGTAGAAACATTAGTTGCGGTCGTGTGTTTCATCCTGATCATGAAGTTTGGCAGAGCGAGAGTAGGTAAGCTACTAATGTAGAATCCAATTTGTGTGATCTGCACAGGTCCCGTTATACCCACGGCATTGAGCTCCGCTGCTGTATAGACAGCCTGACCATGAACGCTGTTGAACGAGCTGTTGATCGGGCTGATCATGTTTCCGGTGCTCACCATCGTACCATTAAGAATTACGAATGATTCAGCTGATGTGGGGGGATTAGGAGTTGCGGTAACCAGATTCGACTGACTAGATTCACCCTCAGCATACAGCGAAGTGGCATAATAGCTGTATTGAGTACCATTTGTCACGTTGATATCATAATAGTACAGCTGAGTGGTATTGGTAAGAAGACTTCCATCCTTATACAGATTGTAAGAAAGGGGAGTTCCAGCCAACGGAACGTTCCAGGTCAGCGCAACAGTACGGTTTGACGCGGTCGCGGTGAGATTGACCGGTGGATTCAGAATAGTAGCCGGTTCGATCCTGAAACGGATATTGGGCAGATAGGTTGAGGCAGCAAGCGATGTAGGCTGTGATTGATCACTGCGCTGCTGTCTTGCTCTTGTAGTGGTTGTCGAAGAGAAGTTCCACATCGGGTATTCAGATGTGATATACTGCTGGTATCCCTTTAGCACCAATATCTGCAGGTTTGAAGTTCCATCATATGTAAATCTGGGACTCAGGGTGGCTGTCATCCAGTCCGTGGTCGAAGTATTCGCATATGAGCCACTATAGACGAGAGTATAGCCGTCGAGACTATACGTCCCCGTCGCAAGGGTCGATTCCGTCGTGTGCTTCAAATAGATGCTGACATTCTCGATCGGGTTGGTATCAGAGCCTGAACCTTTGTAATAAGACAGAGTCTTGATCTCACCCGTCAGACCGATCTCAGAGGCAAGATAGATCGCTTCATGGCTCGAGTAGTTGTAATATCTGTCCATGGGATAGGTTTGTGTGCTGGTACCGGTTCCGATTGTCACGTAGACATCAGCGTCCACGGAAGGGGTAACGGTCACGCTGTTCGAAGCTGACGATTCACCACCAGGGCTAGTGTAAACAGTTGTCACATAGTAGGTATAGGCAACGTTATTGGTTACACCGGCATCATGATAGGTGGTAGTGGTCGTCGTGGCGATCGAAGTACCGTTACGATAGATGCGATATCCGCTTATCGAGCGATCCGGTGTGGATAGAGAATCAGAACCGAAGATAACCTGAGGTTTCTCTTCTTTGGCAGAATTGCCCGAGGCAAAAACCGGTTCGTTGATGACACGTCCGCCAGCAGGATTCCAGGCAAGATCCACGTACGCGTTACCTTCCAAAGCAGTAAGGTTTGTGGGAGCGATGGCATCCGGCGTGACGCTGACGGTGTTGGATCCGGCTGATTCTGAGACAGGACTTGTGTATGTGGCTGTGACATAATAGTTATACGTGGTACCATTACTGACAGCGAGGTCTGTATATGTCATATTAGTGGTAGTAGCCAGATAGACGCTGTTGCGGTACACTCTGTAGTTGGCCGGCGTTCCTGTTGTAGGAGCTTGCCAGTTCAGAGTGACGATCAGATTGCTGCATGTTGCCGTTAGGTTCTCAGGAGCAGGGGCAAACGGAGTCGCGCTTACTGTAGAGGTAGGATCAGATTCTCCACCCGCGTACACAGCCTTGAGGTAATAGGTATAAGTTGTACCATTGGTCACGGCGTTATCGGAATAAGCTAATCCAGTCACAGTTGTGAGTAGGGCTGAATTACGGAATATCTTATATCCAGTGGGTGTTCCGGAGATCGGAGCACTCCAGGAAAGAGTCACATTGTAATTCCCGGCAGTAGCGGTCAATCCTGTTGGAGGATTGAAAAGGCTAGGACCAGTTGAAGCCGGGAAGACGATATTGTCGATCCAGGCACAGTCAGATCCGCTACTGACGGATACGTCTTTCATATATTCCCATTTCAGCACTCTGGTTCCAGCAGCGAGAGTATGAGTTGCTTGAGTCCAGCCAACCGTTCCGGCAAATTGACTTTGCTGAACTCCATCGACGTAGAACTTCAAATAGTCATATCCTGATTCGGAGGAAACCTTGTACCAGAAAGTAAGAGTTCCGCCCGTCGTGAGGATACGTGTTGTCTGAAGCACAGAGCTCTGACTGTGATTGATCATACCGCTCTTGGCTGAGTAGTTCCCAGCGTAAGCATTAGTCGCATCTATAGTCCAGGGCAGGTTACCACCCGCGACCCAGGGATAGGAGTTAAAATCGCCTGTCTCAAAGGTCTCCTGAATGATGCCTACCGCAAGTGTTTCTGTTCTATTCGTGCTAAATGTGCCCGCGGTTGCATTCAGGATCAATGATAGAGTCGATCCTATCGTGACGCTCGATGATACGGTAAGATTGAAATTCAGAACTGTATAACTCGAGGCAGGTATCTGATCGAAGGTCACCGTACCGGTATTGATCGTGATTCCCGTGGTCGAGCAAGTCATAGTTGCTGAACCTGCCGGTGAAGGTACTAATCCGGTATTATGCAGTGGTACCGCTATGAATGCCGTTTCACCGGGATCGAGGATACCGTTGAAGTTGCCCGTTGTTTCCACGACAGAAACCATACCCAGTTCCAGCTTAGGCGTTCTGACCGTCAGAGTAAAATCATCCTGCCAGGTTCCCTGCGTTCCGGTAATAGCTACTGTAAAATGCAGAACATGGTCTGCGGGGCAGTTTGATTCAACCATTATTGCGTAATAAGTCTGAGATATGGCATTCTGCTGCGCGGCAACGGTTCCGAAGGTAGAGCTGTTTGAGGATATCTGAACGTATGGATCTGAACAGCTTATGACCGCGGAAACGTTCGTAGCGTCTTGCAATCCACGATTACCGATGGTGAGAGCTATATCAGCCAATTCGCCGGGTTCGATCTG
>DAOPZE010000145.1:0-5557 GCA_035353255.1 Candidatus Cloacimonadota bacterium | reverse complement strand
CGGGTTCGATCTGTCCGTTCTCATTCTCATCATAGAGCTGAGCCTGATCTATAGCCAGGAAAGGCGTATCCGCGAGGATGCTCCGGGTTGTGATAAAGAGAGCGGATTCATTGGAAAGTGTAGCCGCGGCTGTGGGATATGTATTATTGAATGTATATTCCAAGCCATCCGTACCGGTATGATTCTTGATACCGATCGTACTGTAATTACCATGAGGATATGAATCTCCATTACCAATATCGATATTATGGAAGGTTTTATACTGAAGTTTGATCTGACCATCTCCGGTCTGAGTCGGATACCAGGAGGGATCATACAGGATCGCCTGGAATGTCTCATTCGTTGTGCTATCATAACCTGAGGCTAGATTGTACCATTCCACCACGTAGTAATGCATGGCAGAATTGTAATAGGTATAAACGCCACCACCGGTCACGATGTCCAGGTCATCCCAGAATGCTGCGATCATAGGGTTAGGTCCACCTGCTCCGGGAAGACGCCAGTTGCGCCAATCCGAATCAGACGTCTGACCGAAAGCTATGAATCCGTTCGAGGATATTGAAGCTTGCGTATAATCAATTCCATAGAATGAGAATTCGAAAGGCAGAGTCACTGTCTGGATCGACACTGCTCCGACCTGGTCTCCTTCATCAAGAGGTGCACCCGGATCGGTCAAACTAAGAATAGTGCCGCTACCGCCTTCACCGGGAGCTATACCGTTCCATTCGTAGGTCGGGCACTGATCATAATTGGTATCGCCTTCATCATAAATGAAATAGCCATAAGCATCCTGACCCAGAGGATCAGTCACAGTGGTCGTACCGATAGTCACGCTAAGATACAATGTCTGGCTGAAGCCTGAGGGATTGGACAATATCAACTGCAAAGGAATAACCATACCATCGACACAGACACCTCTCGCGTAAACAGTAAAGGTATCAGTCGAATTGGTGACGGTATTGTTCTGAACGATGTTATTATAAATTCCGAGGGAATCAGTGACTTCGAAATATATGTCTGAAGAACGCAGAGTAGCAGTTATTCCAGTCAGGTCATAACCGCCATTATTCTTCAAACTTATGGTCATGGGAAATGTCATACCGGGATTGATCACATTTCCCGAAGCGCCGACAAAGGTTATAGATTGAATGCTCAAATCGCCGTTTCTGACCGTTATGGGAATGGGTATCACTACACCACCGGTTAAGGTGAGATTGATGGAAATCACCCGATTGTCAGGGCAACTGGCTGCCACGTGGAAAACGATCGGGCTGCTATTGCTCGCCGTACCACCGGCGGTGATCGTTCCATAGCTGACCGCGCCGGACGTCACGCTCACATAAGGATCATTGCAAGACGCCGTACCGCTGACGGAAACTGAGCTGCTTCCCGTGTTACGCAGAGTAGTAGTAAGCTCAATCGTCTCACTGCCATCAACGTTACCATCGTTATTGCCGACTGAACTGCCGGTGCTATTGTCATCGATAACCTTTGAACTCAAGACTAAACTACCGGTGCTGGTCAGGCTGATGCTACTGACTGAAGGGATGAAATCATCCTTACTCACCGTCAGGGTCATGGTCGCTGTCTGAGCCGAGCCGTAGGTAAGATAGACCTTACCCAGTTCATTGGTGAATCCTTTGACCTGCAGTGAGGAAGCATCTGTCAACGTCACGGAAGCTCCAGGTACGACCTGGTTGCTTGAATTCCGAACCGTCACTTCCATACTGGAAGAACCGGCAGGCATCGTTGTGGGAGCAGTCACCGTAAAGGTATTCGGCTGACTGACATACACGCTCGCGGTAGGATCACCGATAAGGTTGCAGAACTGCGAGAAGTTCGAATACTGAGTCGGATTGCTCACTCCATAGATCGCGTAGAGATACACCTTGGCGTAAAGCATCGCTTCACCCATGTCTCTCATTCCCAAAGGATAAACGCCATGGAAGATACCCACGTTCAAGCAGTTATTCATCGGCGTATGCGTCGAAGAAGTAGCCATACCGATCGCGGTGATCGAACCACCCAAAGTTGCTTCGGAACCGAGACGTACAATTGCCTCCGTAGTACTGGTTCCGCTATTGAATGTACCCGTATTACAGGTGATAAAGACAGCGTGGAAGAGCTTGCTTCCATTGCTGGCGACCATTGAGCTGGGCCAGCCGCTCATGCCGATGTAACCACGATAATTGTAGAAGGCAACGCCATTCATGATCGCCGCATTGATCGACGCGGAACTCGGACTTGAACCATACATCTCTGTGTAGGTATAATCCGGATTTTCATGTAGTGACACATCGTGAACATACTCATTTGTATATACGGTTGATATACCCGAGGAGGCTGTATCTCCGACGAGAAGCATCCTGTCCAGCCAAGCCGCGTTATCGAGCGTCAGGTTCTTTTCCAGGGACATCAGCTTTGCCACATACAGGGAAAGCTGAGACGCGTTCTCGATCGATATTCTGCCGATGATAACATCGCCGAGAGTATCCGTTCCGGAGAGCCATGTATATTGATAATCTGCATAACTATTAAAGGTAGGGATCTGTATCGTCGTGCCGACGTCGCCGATCAGAACAACGTAATCAGGTCTGGTCGAAACGTTATTATAGGCGGTTTGAATATACGATTTGATCGCGTCGCTCGAAGTCGATGTACTGGGAACCATATAAGAATTGACGTTGTAGCCCTTCTGTTTCTTCCAGGCAATAAACTCATTCACCTTGGTAAGATAGGTACTATCGGTGGCGTAGCCATAAACAACGAGCAGGGTGGGATTGGTGTACGTCACATCCCTGGTGAGCATCTCGTCATAGTTCAGGATCATCCCACGGTAGATCTTATCGAAACTCTGAGAGAGACTTACGGGAGCGATCATTTCGTTCACCGAAGGTTCATTGTTGAAATTCAGGGTGACATCCACCGTGTTATTGACAACAAGCTCTCCCTTGTCCTGATCGTAGATGAAGGGATAGACGTTGATCGTCACGATCCGGAAGTCACGCAGGATCTGTGGTTCGGAGACCGTCGCCAGATCCGAGGGATAGAACTGACCGGATTGTCTTCCGGATGTCCTTTCCGTGCGCAGAACAGGATCGAAATCCAGCTTAACGCCTTTTGAGACGTTGCTGTTGCGGTTCTGGATGTCCATTGTGACACCGCCGCTATAGGGTACGGCGATGGCTGTCGAAAAAATAGGAAGCGTTTCGGTCTCATCGATAAAGAGATACGGATGATCTTTTACCGAGACCTTCTGGGAGTTCGGATCGCCTTTTGTGCTCGCTTCCAGTTTCCACTCAGGTAGCTGAAAACGAAGCTGCATTTGGTTCGACGAACTTCTTAGGATTTGAAAATCAGATGTGCTTGTCATTGTTTGCGAAAACAATGGCATCTGGATGAGGATCAGCAAAATTGCAACGATCCACAACGAGTGACTTAATCTCATTCTTGACCTCAACTTTTATTAGTGTTTACCTATTTCATGTATATGCAATTCATGGTGCAATATCAGATATTTCACGCGTCCAGGTGTATTTTTCTGCTGATCAAATTGACTTAGTAAACAATACCATAGGGCACAATTCACCGGCATCAATTGTGAATCAGACCCGAAACACATGCCATATTCTTCTAACTCAGAGATTTAGGCAATATTCATCCGATATTCATCTGGATAAGCCCTATTCCCCACCTCTGGAAATGCAAAACTGACATGTACCGAAATGTTAGTGCAGCTAATAATTCGCCCTTCATTACAGTAACGTCTCAAAAAGTGGTGTACATTGCTACACCTTGCCGAAAGCCATACCTAGTATTGTTTTGCCTAAGTTTTTGTGCGTTTACCTCAAAGTAATGGTTTGTCCTCTAGCGCATAAAACTCTTTAAAGTCCAGAATGCCTCAACGATGATCTGAGTCAAGGGATTTGATGGGGTCTGCCCGCGGGCAGACCCCATCAAAATCGCCGGAACTATGCGCAGCTCTCCCTGTACCCTATCCGGGAAACATCAGTCAGAATACCTCAATACGGTGGCAGTTAATTAGTTAGATGATGCGTAGAGCAGCGTTTTTTGATCCTTTGGATGCGCCCAGTGTCTCATGTATGTGATCAAGTTTTCTTCCTCCGTAGGGATGATCAGATGGTGCCCTGCTTTAGCCCAGGCCTGATCCTGGATCATCAGGATGTAGCCGTAGATCTGCTTGATGCTGGTATAAGTTGTGAAGAGGTTGATGGACTTTTCTCTGGCCCTGAGTTCCTTATTCAGCCTTTCAATCGGATTGGTGGACTTGAGTTTGCTCCAATACTCCGGAGGAAACTGCTGGTAGGTGGTGATCTCCAATCTGCTCGCATGCAAGATATCCATAAGCGTCTCGTACCTGTCTTCTCTGGCCATGGCATTCAGACAGTCGAAGTACTCATCAAATTCCTCAACGGACTTGGCAGTCTGGACCTTGGCGATCAGCGGCTTATACCGGTACTGGCTGACTTGAGGGATATGAATCAGCAGATCCCGACCCCAATGGACGATACAGCGCTGATGAAGTTGTCCCGTGCATAAGCGGTTCAGTGCTTTGCGCAAACCTTTATGATCGTCCGAGATCCACAACTCTGCCGATTCCAACCCTTTGTGCCGCATGTCTTCAAGGAACCCCCGCCAGTTGGAATAACTCTCACCGCTGCAAATTTTGAAATGCAGGATCTCCTGTTTGCCCAGGCTGTCGATTGCCATGGCTACAAGGATGGCGACACTCTTGGTGTAAGGACGGGCGTGGCTTTCATCAACCTCGCACAGAATATGGGTGTAGGTGGCGTCAAGCCAAATAGCACCATATTCCTTCTTGACCCGCTTTCCCAGCCACTGGTCAATGCGTTCCTCCAGCATCGACGAGACACGCGAGACCAATGACTTATCGACATCGTCCATGCCCAAATCAGAAAACAAATTGGTCATCTTGCGGGTCGATACCCCAGAAACGTAAGCGTTGGCTACTATGGACCTGAAACCAAGGCTCAACTTGTCCCAACGCTCCAACCACCCGGGGAAATACGATCCCTTGCGCATTTTGGGGATCAGAAGTTCCAGATCGCCCTCTGCTGTCCGCAAACCCCTGGACCTTGTCCCATTGAAGTTGTTGCTGCCTTTCGATCTACGCTTGAAGGGATCCTTGTCATAGCGTAAACAAGCGTCCACATGAATTACGATGTTGACAAATTCTTCCAGTAACCTGAAAAGGGACTCAGGATGATCACCACTTAGAAATGAACTTATGATGCCCCAGACATCCTGATACCTGCGTGCTTTGCTTTGTGTTCGAGCCATTTGTTACTCCTTTGAAATTGGTCTTTCGTTGGTTGTAACCGTGGCTCGACTTTTTCCATCTAGTCAAGTTCATTATACACCACTTTCTGAGACGTTACCGTAGGGAAAGGTGATTTCTAAATGATAATGGAGGGAATTTTTAAGCCTCCCTCCATCCGATAGCAATTTTAGCGACTGTGGTATCCGATATCAGCCTTTGTAATAGAAAAGAGATCTCTGCGAGTCCACCCAGCTA
>DAOPZE010000144.1:0-5641 GCA_035353255.1 Candidatus Cloacimonadota bacterium | reverse complement strand
AGGATAATATCCTAATTTTATCCTAGTGTTATGCTTTGGTTATCTTGTCATTCTTAGGGTGGCTTATAGGAGGGCAGAGAGGGGATTTTGAGATAATTGCATGAAATCTACCTGCGATATGACACAGGTCAGAAATATAGAGAAGCAGGATCGAGGATCTGTCTTAAAGCGAGAATAGGGATTTGCGGATGCGCTTGGTCACGACCACGAGGAAGATCGTACCGCCGATCATAAGGGTCGAGAGTGCGTTGATGGTGGTGATCGTGCCGCGTCTGATCGTGCCTTCCACGTAGATCGGCAGGGTATCGAAGCCTCTTCCCGAGGTGAAAAAGGTGATGATAAAATCGTCTATGGAGAGGGTGAAAGCCAGGAGTGCGGCGGAGATTATCCCGGGCATCATCAGAGGGAATTTGACCTTCCAGAAGATGGTGGCGGGCTTCGCCCCGAGATCCATGGCGGCTTCGACCAGGGAGTTATCGAATCCTTCTAGGCGTGACTGGATCACAATGATTGTGTAGGACACGCAGAAAGTGATGTGCGCTATCAGTACGGTGAACATACCTGTGTTTACTTGTGTAAAATTGAAGAGCAAGGCAAGCGACACGCCCATGAGTATGTCCGGGATCACAAGCGGCGTATATATCAATGCCATGAGTCCTTTTCTGCCGGGGAAGTTCTTGTTCTCGAGACCCAGAGCAGCCAGAATGCCAAGTATCGTGGAGATCAGGGTCGAGAGTCCGGCGATCATCATGGTGTTCTTGAAGGCTTGCAGGATGTTATCGTTCTGAAAGAGCTGAACGTAGTACTTCGTCGTGAATCCCTTCCAGCCGACGATTATCTTCGCGTCGTTAAAGCTGAAAATGATCAGGATCAGGATCGGGATGTAGAGGAAGATCATCACCAATGTGAAGATGGACAGATTGATACCTTTATGAAGCTTCATGTTCAGTCGCTCTCGCCCCGTCTCCGTTGTTTATTGCGTAGCCAGAGGAAATACGCTCCGGCGAGCAGAACGGTCACCAAAAACAGCAAGGTCAGAGACAAAGCTGAAGCCATAGGCCAGTTTCGGGGGATATTCTTGATCTTGTAGGTGATCACCTGACCGATGTAGAGCGAACGTTGGTTGCCGACCAGTTGCGTGATCAGATAGGCTCCCAGGGCAGGAATGAACACGAGTATCGAACCGGCGAAGATACCGGTCAGGGACAAAGGCAGAGTCACGCGGAAGAAGGCTTTGACCTCGCTTGCGCCAAGATCCATCGCGGCATTTAGCAGGGTGAAATCTATCTTCTCGATCACGCTGTAGAGCGGCAGGATCATGTAGGGCAGATAGACATAGACCATGACCAGTCCCACTGCCAGATCAGTTCGCATGATCTCCAGTGGCGCTTTGATCAGGTGCAGACTCATCAGTGTATCGTTCAGAACTCCGTTGCTCGCCAGGAAGATCCTCCAGGAGAAGATACGAATGATCAGATTCGTCCAGAAGGGAATGATGATCATGACCAGGAGCGTACTGCGGAGTTTCTCCGAACTGCGAGCGATGAAATATGCCACGGGATAGCCGAGCAGAATGCACATCACGGTGGTGATGAAAGCCATGCGGAAAGAGATCAGAAAGGGTCTGAGATAATCGCCGTTGAAGATCTGGCGGTAGCTCTCCAAGGATAGTTCAAACTTGATGTCATATATATCCGGTGTCAGGAAGCTGTAGATGACCACGATCAGATAGGGCAAGAGGAAGAAAAAGAGCAACCACAGCATCGCGGGTGCTGTGAGTATCCAGCTTTGCAGGTTTAAGCGTTTGCGGTGCTTCTGTTCATGCGAGCTTTCGTAAGTTGGGTACTGGAACTTGTTCATGCCTGATTAGCGCGCCTGACTTGTCTGTGGGTGGTGCTGTCGGTGGTGAGATCGTGTTCGAATCCGTTGGACTCCGGCAGTTCGTTGATCAGCCACGTGTCCGTATCATGCCAGAAGAGCCAGACGGGTTCTTCCCAATCGAGGGCTTTATCATCGAAATACACGCGTTTATGTTGGCTGAAGACTCTGACTTTGAGCTTGCCGACATTGACGATATACTGCGTGTGCGAGCCGAGGTAGAGGATGTCTTCGATGACGCCCTTGATGACGTTGATGTCTTCCTGATGATGAGGTTTGTGGCGGGAGATGGCGATCTTTTCCGGTCTCAGGGAGAGAGTAAGTTTCTGCCCAGGGTTGGGCTTGAATTTGAAGGTGGAATCTATATCAAAGAACTCGCCGTCACCGGAATCGCAACGGATCTGGGCATACTCGTCCTCGACGTCGATCACTTCGCCGGTTATGAGATTAGTCTCACCGATGAAGTAGGCGGAAAAGACGCTGTTGGGACGCTCATAGATGTCATCCGGTGGACCTTCCTGAATAAATTCGCCACGGTTCATTACGGCAACGCGGTCGCTGATACTCATGGCTTCGCTCTGATCGTGAGTCACATAGATGAATGTTATGCCAACGGCGTCGTGAATATTCATCAGTTCGATCAGCATATGTTGGCGCAGTTTCAGATCCAGTGCGGCGAGGGGTTCATCCAGCAGAAGCACCTTGGGATCATTGATAAGCGCTCTGGCGATGGCGATGCGTTGCTTCTGACCGCCACTTATCTGATCCGGGTATTTGCCTGCCTGGTCTTCCATCTTGACCAAAGCCAGCATATCCCGTACTTTGGTGCGGATGACAGCCTTGGATTCCTTTTTGATACGGAGTCCAAAGGCGACGTTGTCGTAGAGATTCATATGCGGAAACAGGGAGTAATTCTGGAAGATCGTATTGACGGGGCGTTTGTAGGGAGGCAGATCGGTGATGTCCTGATTGCCGACGAAGATGCGTCCCGTGTTGGGGATCTCAAAACCGGCTATCATGCGAAGCAGGGTTGTCTTCCCGCATCCGCTGGGTCCAAGGAACGAAAAGAGCTCGCCTGATCTTACGGTCAGGCTCACATTGTCAACGGCACGAAATCCGCCAAAGTCCTTCGTCAGGTGTTCTAACTTGATCTCTTCCAAGCTACTCCCCTATTTAAGTAATAATACCTTCTGGGTTGATAAGGTCTTGTTCATGGTTTTAATGTTAACGATGTATACTCCACTACAGGGCTGGTTTTCTGTCAAGCCCGGAATCCAGCTGATACTGGTATCTCCGGCTTTCAGACCATTCAGTTCACTGGAAAAGACCTTTTGACCGCGGAGGTTGTAGATCTCGGCATAGATCGGCTCTGTGAGTTTGGATTCAGACTCGAGCTTGATGTTCAGTTCAGAAGAGAATGGGTTCGGATATGTTGAAGTATGGATTGAGACCTGCGGTGCGCTGGGGTCGTTGTTCGACGTAGGCTCGTAGTAAGAAATAAAGAGCTGTATATCGTCAAAGTAGATACCGTCAGCTCTACCGGAGGAATTCGTGACGATCTTGAAGCGGAAACGGATATCATTGTCGGCGCAGGAAGTCAGATCGTAAGACTTTTGTGCCCAGTCCGAGACACCCGTGAAGTAGTCCAGTTCCTGCCAGTATCCGTTGTTCAGTGAATATTCCAGCACGGCGTAGTCGCCATCCAGAGCTATGTTGAACTTTGTAAAAAGCTGAAGATTGATGCTTCGCGCGCCGATGAGCGAAAGAGGAGAAACGAGAGTGCAGGCAATGTCCTGATTGTTCTGATAGTTCCCGCTGGGGCTATCCGTGAGGGAGTATTGACCACTATGCGCCTGAGTTGAGCTTAGCCCCCAGGGTGTGGTTGCAGTCCATTGGCTCAGTCCTGATTCGAAATCATCATTCAGGTCGGCGTTTTGCATGAGCCTGAATTGCAATCCGTCCTGTAGTTCCGCTAATCCTCTGATCGTATGATAACCCGGCTTGGACAGCTCGATGAGGTAATCACCTATAAAGAACCAGTTGAGAGTGAATTTCCCCTCCGCGTCCGAAGTATATATCCTCTCCGGATCAGTCTTGAGCGTAAGTGTAGCTCCCTCGATCGGAGCAGCCTGAGCTGAGCCATCCCTGACGCGTAAGGTAGCTTCATAGGCATAATCCAGTGGAATAAGCATCACATCAAGTAAGGTGGTAGTTGTTGAACTTATGGTCACGGTATGAGTCTGTGACTCAAACCCTTCGAGAAAATAGTGAACAGTATAGGTGCCAGGAGGTAAAAAACGCCAGTATGATCCGCTTCCAAGCATAGCCCTATATGGAGCGCGGGATACCGGACTGTCATCGATTCCCTCGACATAGACGTGCGCAGGAATACCAACTCTGATATCGTATGTGTAAACATGCCCTTCAAGCATGGACCTGTTTCTGCGGGTAAGGAATTCCATGGCTCCGTTAAGATTGCTCTGCACTATCTGATTTACGTTGGTGGCTGTGGGAATGAACTCCTCTGCCATTTCAATAGTGTAGGCGAAAATGCCTCTTTCTCCATAAGCCCAGTCATCAAGACCGCCACTCACCGGGTAGAGTTCCCAGGCAGGCATGGGATCATAGTATCCGCTCGTCTGTCCATTGATATGAGAAGCGACTGACTCCGCGAGGGTTCTCAGTTCCTGCTCATCAGGAGCATAGACGTTTCGGACATAGCCATAGGGGTAGAGAACATATTGACCATAGGTGTGATAACTGATGCCCGCAATGAAAGGTTTACTCTCCAGAAATGCCTTGAAAGCCTGAGTTTCCGGTTCAGAGAAAGCAGCGGTTCCGTGATAGGTGACTGCGTTGTTATCGTCCGTAGCGCTGATATAGCCCCATTCGTAACCGTAGTTGCGGTTGAGATCGACTCCATCGTCACCGTATCCATAATCATCCGAGTCAAAGGTATGGTTATTGTTGTTATCCCGTAGATTCTTTCTCCACCAGACATCTGTCTGATCAATTACAATTTTATGCCCATCCGGATTGACTAAGGGGACGATCCATATCTGAGTGGTGTTGAGAAGTTGCGTCACGAATGGGTCTGTCCCGTAAGAATTGACCAGATGGTTAAGTATGGCAAGGCAGACTTCCACGCCCATAGGTTCACGGGCATGATGCGCTCCACAGAAATATATCGCAGGTTCATCATCGTCAACAGCCACGTTGGCAGAGACTTTGATCGCGGTGATGTTGTGATTGAATGAGGCGTAGGCAGGATATTGTTGCGAAAGTTGTGCACCCCAGCCTGTGCCGATAGTCTGAGTTTGAACCAGATCCGGATGACTTGCCTGTACAGCGTTTATCTCGGATATCATAGTATTATAATCATGATAACCTGGAATGCTCTTCAACGTGGAATCAAGATTCGCTTTGAGCTGAGCCTCCGTCTGTGTCACACAGAGAGAGGGATGTATTAGACGATAATTCTCGATCTGAGCCTCAGGAATAACGAGATCGAGATAGACATCGGGACGATAGGCAGCGATATCCGCTCCGGAGTTGTAGTAATCCTGAAACATATCCTGAGTTGGTGATGGAATGCGGATTACCACTTTCTGATCAATAGCGGCTGAAAGACATAAAGACAATACGGCAAATACCAAAACGATCATGATTCTAATTTTCATACTATCTTCCTTAAAAAAATAACAGTGGGGAATGCCGGGCGGCATCCCCACTGCTCGGAGGGCATTCTATGTAGGGTCTGTAG
>DAOPZE010000143.1:3850-5747 GCA_035353255.1 Candidatus Cloacimonadota bacterium | reverse complement strand
AACCAGCGGATTATCGCCCACCAGCGCAGGATCTTCATTCTCTCATTTTCCATAAGTATCTATCCTTTTTAGTCTTTGATATACAGAATATTCTCGGGTTTGATGATGGTTAAATACAAATTGGCGATCTCGGCATCAGTCAGGGCGCGGTTATACATACCAACTTGATCTAAAAGCCCGAAGAAGTACTTATATTCGCTTGTTCCGCCGGAGCCAAGGTTGCGAATATCCCTCCGCCCGACAGAGACGCCATGCCGGCTCGGAATGGCGTCATTCCAGAAACCGCCCCAGAGAGTAGTTTGCCTGACTCCGTTAAAGTACGACTTCACCGTACCATTTTTGAAGGTCATAGCGAAGAAGTGCCAGGGATCTTTGTTGTGTGGCCACTTCCCCAGAGGCGTATAAGGGAAGCTTGTATCCAAAAGCGTCCGGGGACCATTATCCAGAGTCACGTTGAAGTGCATCTTCCCATCCGAGGCATTGTAGAATATTCCCGCGGTAGGCTTATAACGGAGATTATTCCCCGGATGCGCTCCATTCGAACTATTCGTATCGTAAGGATCACCGGCTAACCAAACAAGAGTCCCTTGATTCGCGGTCGTCTCTTGCCTGACCTTGGCGAAAACTATGAGAGTAAACTCAGAACTAACGACTAGCGCCGGGTGCGTCGTACATCCCGGATCACAAACAATGTCAATGTAGTCATCACTGCCATCCAATGAGGCGCATTTCCAACCATTTGCGCCTGAGCCATGCGGCCTGGTACTGATCGCGTTATGCGGTTCTCCCGTATAGTCATTTCCGGATGTGTCTCTGATCCACTCGTTAGACCCATGAAACTGAGGCTGATCCATCTCGAAATAGAAGCAATTCGGACTGCCGACAATAGACACAATGGGGAAGTTAAAAGCCATCTCAGCCGGATAAGTGATATTGTAGCCCTGCATACTGGCACGGACAGTCGTCCTTGCCCTGTATTGCGAGGTGGTATTGATAAAGCTGTAGCGGATACTGTCGATGCTGCAGTGACCGACCTTGAAGTTGTTGAAGGTCTGAGTAAAGTTCAGCGGAACCCCTTCCACGGGCATCTGAAGCCCCATGGACTGAGCATTACGAATTCCGGTACGCAGCGCATAATCGCTAACGCTTTCCGCTTCTTTCTTGAGCAGGTTTCTGACCATCACTTCTGGGAAGCTCTGCATCTTCCGCTGCATGGAAATGACTATCCCCCCGAAGATAGTACTCATCAGAACTACCAGGATCAATACTGAGCGTCCCATGCTTTATGCTCCTCTCATATAGGTATTCATCATATAGCATTTTAGCTGAATCTTTGTCTGTAAGGGGATCCCACCCGATGAGGGTGGATCCCGGCGAAAAGTCAGAAATACTTCCGCGGCTCGAACCAGGGAGGCAGTGGTCGTCACCTGGTCGATCTTGTTGTAATAGGTAAAAGAGATGTCGTTAATATAGAAAATGTAGCCGAGGTCGTTCAGAACAGTGCCATCCTGGATCAGTGTCAGGGCTTTGCCGTAAGGAGAACCGAGATCTACGATCTTGATCTCCAGCATGTGACGCGAGGCAGAAAGAGCGTTTGAGTTCCAATCCCAGAATGATCGAAACACCAGTCTGGAAGACGTGGCCACCGCGCATGCCGAATCTGCCGGAACACCTATGCCAGCCAACGAGATCACGGCGTTGATTTTGGTCGCGGCATTATCCATGTGTTCGACCATTGTCGCCGTATATAGGGTACGCTGAGCCTGATCCCGGATCTGATACTGGAAGGTGATCATCATCAGGATGAGCAGGCTGGCGATCATGGCACTGCCGATCAGATCGAGTATAACGTTCATATATTCAGATTCGTCTTGGTGTAAAGACGCCTCATAGTCAC
>DAOPZE010000143.1:1255-3750 GCA_035353255.1 Candidatus Cloacimonadota bacterium | reverse complement strand
AGTATAACGTTCATATATTCAGATTCGTCTTGGTGTAAAGACGCCTCATAGTCACCGGGTGACGCAAGCCCTGAGGCCCGCTGATCGTCACAGTGACCCGCTTATAAATATTGTTGGTGACCGGTTGTGGGAGGTTGTTGCCCAACGAGTCGCAATCCGCGGCTACTGATTTGATATTGAAGGTCACTTTCAGGTGAGGGTAGAAGGTATTCCTGGTGAAGTTGTAGCTCGAACTGATATTGGCAAAAGCAAGTTGCTTGGAAAAGAGCTTCGCGTCCACTTCATCCAGAACCATATGCCCGATCTGACTTGCCTGGACGACCAGGGTGGCATCGTTCAGGTTATCCGCCTGAGTCCACATCGCCTGGTTGTACATTAATGAGATCGTGGTGAAGAATACCACTGCCATCAATGCCATGACCATATCGAGCATATTCATCTATTCCTCCGTCGTCGCGTAGAGCACTTCCGCGATCCCGGTCAGTCCTTCTCTGATCCTGGCAACGCCGCTATCACGCATGGATAGCATGCCATGCTTTTCCGCGATGGCGCGGATGCGGTCTTCATCGATGTCCGATCCGGACTTGACTATCTCATTCCTCACTTCCGGGTAGAAGTAAAGTGCCTCGGCAATATTGATCCGCCCTCGATATCCGTCTTTACACCTGGGACAGCCAACCGGCTCGTAGATCTTGCCGGAATCGAGCTCATCCTGGGAGAATCCCATCAGCAAGGCTGCCGGGAAATTCTCTGGTGTGATCGGACGCTTACAGTGTTCGCAGAGCTTCCGTACAAGGCGCTGAGCGATAATGATATTGATCGAATAAGCTAGTAGGAAGGGTTCCACCCCCATCTTGTAAAGCCTGGATACGGCAGAGGGTGCGTCATTGGTATGCAGGGTAGAGAGCGTAAGATGACCCGTATTAGCCAGCTTGACCGCAATATCAGCGGTGATCTTGTCTCTGATCTCACCCACCATGACCACGTCCGGATCATGGCGCAGAATGGAACGTATCGCCAGATCAAAGCTCATCTTATGCCCGATCTTCAGCTGACGCGCGCCTTTGATCACGTATTCAACCGGGTCTTCGCAGGTGAGCACATTCAGGGTCGGATTGATGATCTGATGCAGCGCCGCCATCAGTGTGGTACTTTTACCACTACCTGTGGGACCTGTCACTATCACGATCCCCTTGGATGTGTTTATAGACTTGAGAAATTCCTGTTCCGCCTGCTCCTGGAAACCCAGCTTGCGAAAGTCCGTGACGACCTTTCTGTCATCGATGACACGGATAACGATACTCTCGAACCGGCGTTCATACTCAGCCGAAACTACCGGCAGAATGGATATCCTGAAGCGGATAAGGTGGTCATCTATCAGTCTTTGGGCAAAACCATCCTGAGCGGTATCCCGCTCAAACCTGTCCACCCCGATACTACGGTCTTTAACGACTGCGGCAAAGGCTTCAGGAGGTGTGTTTTCCTGTTTATGCCAAAGCTGAAGTTTGCCGTCCACCCTCAGATAGAGGTCAACGCAGCTCTTCCCGTTGGCAATGATATGGATATCAGACGCGTCGTTGCGCACCGCCTCGAGCAAGACTCCTTCAAAGAGATTGACCAGCAGGCTCTTGTTGATCTCCTCATCGAGAGCTTGCTCATTCAGTTCTTCGGCTTTGTTGTCTTCCACAAGGATCTCGCCTGCTTCTTCCAGAAGCTGGAGAAACTCGTTCTTCTGAGGGGCGATCTTTTGGATCAGATCTTCGATAGGTTTAAGTTTACACCAGTACACTTCCAACCGCTTGAAGGGAGTCTGGATCTGTATTTCCTGGATCAGTATATCTGTGGGATCGGAAGCTAGCACCTGCAGAGTTTCCCGCACGGAATCCTGCACCGCGTAAGGAAATATCTTGTGATAGAAGAGCTTCTTGCGAAAGTCCTCCGGGATCTTGTTCAGGAGCTCTTTGATCGCGGCGATCTGGTTCGCGTCCAGATCTTCCGGGATCAGTTCATGCTGAGGGAAAGCATAATGCTTCGCCAGGGCTTCATAGATACTGTCATGCGAGACTTTGAATTCCTGCTCCAACACTTTCGCCAGAGCACCGGGAGAATTGTCCCCGTATTCAGTGCTTTTATCCGTGGCTGCCGTAACCATGGCGGCCTCCAGATACTTGTTCCGGATCAGGTATTGACCGAATTTTGTCAGATTTGCCATCGTCGCCTTTTTACATCGCCGTCGGCGGTGAGATCGTGGCTATCTCAGCAGATACAACAGTCAGCAGAGTGATCACGATCGAGATGAAGAGCGCCACGATCGTCTGGATATATTCGATCATGGTGTTCATTTTATAGGTTGTTTCCGCTTCGTAATACGTAGCGATCTGCTGTGCCGCCTGCAGAATATTACCGGTTTCCTGTCCGGTTCTGAGACGAGTCAAGGTCGTCTTGGTGAATATCCCCGCGGCTTCCATCGCAGGCACGAACGCCTCCCCTTCGCG
>DAOPZE010000143.1:0-1155 GCA_035353255.1 Candidatus Cloacimonadota bacterium | reverse complement strand
GAGCTGATACTTCTGCACCAGCTTAGCGATGTAAGCCTTGGACTCGGCTTTGCTACTAACATTGAAATTGCCCTGCACCAGCTTGCCTTGGGGACTGAATCCCTTGAACCGGTACTCAAGTATCATCTAAACGTTCCTTATTCCGTTGGAGTTTATCCGAAGTCCTGCGACGCAGCTAACCTGTTATCATACGAACCTGTTAACCTGTTAATAACTCTGTCCGCAGATCCTGATTCCCTGAGAATCTTCGGACAAAACTACTTTCTGGGATTATACAGGAATGGTCAAGAAGTTTCTTGACCATTCCATGTTAAACGATGTTAGGCTAGTAATGATATTAGGGGGTAGGGATATCTGTGCCAAAACCAGCAGTAGCTGTTCCGATCACATCACCAGAAACCACGTCAAAGGATACTAAGAAAGTGGGGGAGTCAGAGCCTTTCTTTTCAACACCAAGCGCGCCAATAGTTGCTGTGTTTTGAGTGGCGGTAAGTGTGACCTGGAAATCACCGATGTTGTCTTTGCGGATCTTACCATCAGTGTCAAGACCGAGTTTGGTCTGGAAGGCAGCAATAGTTGCAGTAGTAGGTGTGCCACCGCCACCACCCTGATCGAGAGGGATCTTGAAGAATTGGACAACTTCTGTACGCATGTTTGTGGCTTCGGCAGCGAGAGCCTGGGCGTTCGAATTGATCGCCTGATTACGGAACATCGTGATACCGACGACGATTGCGACGCCGACGATGATAACTGACAAAACGATGAGCAGAATTTGTTGAGTTCCCATGAGTTGAGTCTCCTTTTTCTTGGGTTATTTTTTTGGGTTCACACTATTTATTTGCCACACGTTATCGCATGACACCTTACCTTAACGCAAAGTTCGTGCCAATTGCGTTTTTTCTCGTTTATTTTTTGGCTCAGGTCTATATTGTATTTGTTATCATTAGCTTACGAGCCTAAGATTTTCTTGTGTGGCTCAGATATCGGCAGTTTCAGGCATAATTAGAGAGGGAAATATGTTGCAATTGTGCTACGCTATCAGTCCTGATAGTGGCATTATTACTACGCCCCCTGGCATGGATTTCAAAGCTGAGCATGGAGTTCATTTCTAAGCATGGAGTTCAAAGCGCCGTAGCATGATTCAGCATGGAGTTC
>DAOPZE010000142.1:0-5890 GCA_035353255.1 Candidatus Cloacimonadota bacterium | reverse complement strand
GATTAGGGAATGATTAGGGAATGATTAGGGGATCATTAGAGATGTGTCCGATATATCTTGGGGGGATCAGGGATAATTTTAGCCTGAAAGTGCCAATTGATCATCATGCGGATAACGGTGGATCGTCACCCATTTAAGTACGCACCCAAATGGTCGGAAAATCCATCAGTGATGGGCAAAGCGGGGAGCGAGGATGGCTTGAGAGGGAACGTAGCGAAGCCGTTGAAGCGATCTCTCCGGCACAAAATCGGCATCTTGCGGATATTTCCGCGGGTCGCCTGTAATTTTTTCTTGACGGCAATAGCGCGTCCGGCAATACTTGATAATCCTTGAGAAGAAGGATAGGGAGTCAATAATGAAAAAGATTTCGCTGTTCGCGCTGTTCATCAGCGTCTTCATCTGCCTTGGGGCTCAATGGAGTTCCGACGCTTCTCAGCCGACTTTGGTCGTCAATGGCCTCGGGGAACAGGTCATGCCAAAGATAGCCATTGATGCCGCGGGAAATTGCTATATGAGCTACTTCGACAATTCCACTGGCAATTACAGGGTCTGGCTCAGGCGCTTTAATCTGGCGGGTTACCCTACTTACAATCCACCCACAGGCATTCTCCTCAGCGATCACACTTCTGAGACTTGGCTGACGGATTATGATATGACTCTGGATCAGGGGGGAAATCCTATCGTCACCTTCCAGGATATACGGACTGGTTCAAACAACGTCTTTGTCTATAAATATTCAGCCTTTGTCGATGAGAATCTCTGGGGAAACAACGGTATCCAACTGAGCAACGATACAAGCACAGAGATCGCGAACTATACCCCGATCGTGATAAATACTGCCGATGATAATACTTACGTTGCCTGGATGCGGATGGGCGGAGACGTGGGCGAGATCAGACTTCAACGTATCGGAACCGGGGGCACAGTGCTCTGGGGAGAAGGCGGACAACCCTTCAATTCTACAGCGGGGGATTGTACCTGGCCGCAATTCGTCCTATCAGATAATAATACACTCCTGATGAAATACTACGTGGACAGCGGTCCCTATTGGGCGCCAACCAGGCATATGTACGTCACGAAACTCACTCCCGATGGAGTCTCGAGCTGGACTACTCCGATCACCACGGCGGGCGGGATAAGTGCCTGGAATCAGATCATTGGTTTTGAAAGCGATGGAAGCGGCGGCGCGGTTCTGGCATGGTATGACGACAGAAACAGCGATATGGTCAATGAGGCTTATGTCGCCAGGATCACTTCTTCAGGAGCTTTGACCACAGCTGAGAACGGCAGCTTGGTCACGGGGAATACAGGTAACCAGCAGTACTATCCGAAGCTGGCTGTGGATACGGCTCAGCAGCGGATCTATGTCTTTTATCGCATCACCGACGCGGATCAGATCAGCACCGGACTTGGCTGTCAGAAGCTGGACTATAGCGGCAATCAAGGCTGGGGCGCAGGCGGGATGAGTCCCGAAACTCTCAGTTCATATTCAGTTTCTCCGCTGTATGCTTATATGACCAATTCAGGAGCAGTTTGCGTTTATGAGCGGGGAACAGTGCCTTCCAGCGATGTCAATATGCAGCTCAGGGCACGCTGCTTTACTCAGGATGGCTCGAGCGGCTGGACGAATGAATATGTCGATATAGCTTCCAATAGTACTCCAAAGCTGCACTTTAACTTCGATCGGCATCCCGGAGGTTGGATTGCCGGCATCTGGGAAGAGGGCACATCCGGATATGATATCTATGCTCAGAAATTTAACGACGATGGAACGTTGGGAATCGTCTTTTATCCGCCTCAGAACCTGCAGGTGGAAATGTACGGTTCCTACGGTATTCATCTTACGTGGGATTCGCCTCAGGGGGATATGGAACCAGTCTCCTATGAAATATTCTGCAATGGGATTCAGGTTACTACGGTTGATGGCGAAACTACACAACACTATTTTGAGGATCTTACACCCGATACTTACAGCTTCTACATCCGCGCGATCTATTCGGGAGGTCATACTTCCGCAAATTCAAACACAGTGACTATTACGATCGTGGATAATGACGATCCAGTAAGCCCTGTGATACCCTTGAGCCTGCGCCTGAGTCCCAATCCCTGCCGCAGTGTCTGCACGCTGAATTGGGAAGCGGCAAAGACGGGACTGGCATCCATCCGGGTTTATAACCTCAAAGGTCAATTGGTGAAAGAGATTCAGGCAGACACGCATAATGGCGTCAATGAGAAACAGCTTCCTCTGAACGATCTAGCCAATGGCATCCACCTGATCAGGATACGGCTGGAAGGACAGTCACAGACAGCAAAACTGCTGATCCAGAATTGATGAGCAGAACTCTCTATCTAATAGACGGCACGGCGCTACTCTATAGGGCGCACTTTGCCTTTATACGTAATCCTCTGATCAACTCTAAAGGGATGAATACCAGCGCGATCTTTGGCGTGGTCAATTCCTTTATGCATTTCGTCGAAACGATGAATCCGGAACACGTCATCATCGCTTTTGACCGCAAAGGTCCTACCTTCAGGCATGAGAAGAGCGAGCAATATAAAGCGAATCGTCCTCCCATGCCGCCGGATATGATCGCACAGGTCGAGCCGGTCATGAAGTTCTTTGAGCTTGTCACTATTCCCGAAATGGGCATGGACGGCTGGGAAGCCGATGATGTTCTGGGGACTCTCGCGAACCATTTTAAGCGGGATTACGAGATCATCATCGTGACCGGAGACAAGGATTATTCACAGCTTGTGGACGATCGTATCAGGCTCTACGATCCAATGAAGGACAAGGAGATAGACCGCTCGGCAGTGCTGGAGAGATATGGCATCGGGCCTGAGCAGTTCATAGACTACCTTGCGCTCATGGGAGACAGTTCCGATAATATCCCCGGTGTCAAAGGCATAGGACCAAAAGGAGCGGAAAAGCTGCTCAGCGAGTTTGGCAGTCTGGATGGTATTTACGCGCACCTGGATGACATTCCGGAGAAAGTGAGGACCAAATTGGCAGAGGACAAGGATAATGCCTATCTCTCTCAGGATCTTGCCACTATCGCTCTCAACGCGCCTATAACTATGCCTGATCCGGAGTCGATCCGGTTTGAGCCGAAACTGCTGGGAAAGGCGAGGGAATTCCTCGCGAAGTATGAGCTGACCACCCTGAAACGCAGGCTGGATAGTCTCTATCCTGAAGAATTCATGCCTCAGGAAGAGGATGTCTGGCAGGACGATATCTTCAGTGAAACAGCCCCTCAGGGGAATGAATCAGCCGAGACTGACGGGCTTCCATCTGAGAAACTCTTTGAAGCGATAACCGTGACTCCCGTGAACATCTCCGAGCTTTGGCAGGAGATCAGCGGGTCTCCTCTGGTCAGCATCGATTGTGAGACCGATTCTGTTGATCCGCTCCTGGCGAATTTGGTTGGGATCTCCCTCTGTTGCACCGATTCTCATGCCTGGTACATGCCTTTGGCGCATCAGATGTCAGATAATCTCCCTCTGGAAGAGACTCTTGCGGCATTGAGCAAAGCTCTGAGGGGAAAGACGCTGCTTGGGCACAACCTGAAGTATGATCTACTGGTCTTTTCGCGCCACGCTCTGGAATTGGACAATCCTCATTGGGACACGATGCTGGCTGCATACATCATCGATCCCGGCTTGAACCGTTATTCCCTGGATGCCTGCGCGCTGGCTGAACTGCATTATCAGATGCAACCTATTTCCGCTCTTATCGGCAAGGGTAAGAATGAGATCACGTTTGATCTCGTGGAAGTTGAGAAAGCTAGTTTCTATGCTGCGGAAGACGCCTGGGCGGTCTGGATGCTATATCCCATCTACAAGCGTAAACTGGTGATGTCCGGCTTGATCGGGCTATACGAAGGAATCGAGCTTCCTCTGCTGAACGTGCTTCGCAAGATGGAGCAGACAGGTGTGTTCATCGATCCTAAAACCTTGAGTGAAATAGGCTTCAAGCTGAATCGTGAGATCAAGCTGGTCACGGATGAGATCTATGATCTGGCTGGCTATCAATTCAACCTGAACAGCCCTGCGCAACTGGGTAAGCTGCTCTTTGAAGATCTGAAACTGCCCACCCGGAAGAAAACCAAGACAGGCTTCTCGACCGATAATTCTGTCCTCGAAGAGCTTGCCTATGAGCATAAGATCGCAGATAAGATCATTCAATACAGACAGTTATCAAAGCTGGATTCGACCTATGTCAGCGCTCTACCGAAGCTGATCAATCCGCACAGCGGGAGAGTTCATACTTCTTTCAATCAGACGGTCGCTTCGACGGGAAGGTTGTCTTCGACCAATCCCAATCTCCAGAACATCCCGATACGCACTGAGCTTGGACGTGAGATCCGTAAAGCCTTCGTTCCTCAGGAGCAAGGTTGGGTCATGGCGGGAGCGGACTATTCTCAGATCGAGCTGAGGCTTCTGGCTTTGATGTCCGGTGATGAGGTTTTACTGGAATCTTTCGCTCAGGACAAGGACATTCACCGTCAGATGGCTGCCAGGATAGCCGGGAAACCGCTTGAGGAGATCAGCAGTGAAGAGCGGCGTAGAGCAAAAGTGATCAATTTTGGTCTGCTCTATGGCATGGGGCAGCGCAAGCTTTCGCGTGAACTTGGTATCAGCCTTTCTGAAGCCAAAGCCATGATCGAGGAGTATTTTGCCCAGTTCCCTTCCATACGGGATTATATCAGCAAGTCCGTGACTCAGGCAAGGCGGATGCATTATTGTGAGACGATCTTTGGCAGAAGGCTCTATCTGCCCAATATCAGCAGCCCGAATCAGGGGCTGAAGAGCGAAGCTGAACGGGTTGCCGTGAATATGCCGATCCAGGGAAGCGCAGCTGATCTGATCAAACTCGCCATGATCGATATTCATGAGAAGATAAGGAAGATACCTGAGATCAGGATGATCCTCCAGGTGCATGACGAACTTCTCTTCGAAGTAAAGGAAAGCTATCTGGACAAAGCCAGGGAGATCATTACACGGAGTATGGAAAATGCTCTGCCGGAGTCATACCGGGATAAACTCAGACTGAGGGCGGATTGGGGGAGCGGTGCCTCATGGTATGAGGCGCATTAAGGTTCTTTCGGTTTATTCTCGTTCAGGTGATGCATCCAGTCCAGAAGATGTGACTTACGTGCAATTCGGACCAGCCAGAAAAGCATCGCGACGATCAGAACAAAGATGATGAAGCCAAGGATAACGATCAGCCAAGGGAAGCCTTTCTGGACCTCGACGCTCATGACTTCCGTCTTGTTCCAGAGCTTGCTCGTGTCATAGCTCCAGCTCAGGGCTCCGGTCTTTTTGTCCACGTGATGCGCGTTCGAGGAGATCACTTCCCAGGGCAGATGCAGGCGGTAGTTCCATTTCTGTCCGCTGTCGGTCTTGGGACGGAAGATCTGATCCCAGAGGTCATTTTCATCCGCTTGAGCCCCAAGTGAGATCCTGCGTTTGAAGGTGATCCTGCGTCCATGACCCTTGTTCAGGGTGATCTTACCCCAAAAGTCATTATCACTCACCTGGTCATTGATGTTGTTGAACGCTTCGATACTATCAAATCTGAACCGGATGGTGTAGATGAAATTCTTGTTGCTTTTCTTGACAGAGTAATCCTGCAAATGGATTCCCTTGAGGTCATCCTTGTGCATAATTTCTTCCGAATTCTCGTAAGGTGATGCGTGAACGACCACCAGTTTTGCCTTTCCGCTGCCGTCCGGATTGAGCCACAGCTCCTCATCGTAATTGACGCAGCCGGAAAGGATTACAAGAATCACTGCCAGGAATGTTAAGCGCTTCATCGAGTTTATCCTTATCCCATCACTTAGTTTTGTACATGCCAAAACGCTATCACTTTTTTGGCAAGAAAAATCTT
>DAOPZE010000141.1:0-6001 GCA_035353255.1 Candidatus Cloacimonadota bacterium | reverse complement strand
AAACAGCGGGCTCAGCCCCGATGCGCCTCTGCAAAACATCCGCACAGCCCTGCATCGGATCAAGTCTGACGCTGTTGAGATGTATTGCATCAGATTGCTGGAGGGTGAATACCGCCTCAGCGAGCAGTTGCAACCGATCGTTCCCAAGCATGCGGTGAGCATCATCGGCGCGGGAACCCAAAGGACGAATCTGATAATAGATGAGGTTTCCAATCCTGCTCTGCCGGGCTTTATAATCCCATATCCGTATCAGAACGCGGAACTGGAGGCGCTGCGGTTCTCAGCGGAAACGGGGCAAGCAGCTATGGCGATATGTTGTTATGGGACGCATTGTTCCCTCACCCTCAGGGATGTCGCAATCGAGGACTTGAAGTGCCATCAGGAGGGGGTGATAAGGCTTTCCAGCCCCTCCAGCCTGAATGCTGATAAGCTGCTGCTCCGCAATCTGAGCAGTGAAAACAGCATTCTGAATGTGGAATATTCAGGCTACATGATGCTCAGCAATTGTGTTTTCGAGAATCTGGTACATGATGCCGATGCTCCTCCCCAGATAATCAAACCCCTGATCAGACTGGGATCGTCTGAGTTTATTCGCTTACGAAACAACATCTTCAGAGGGCTAGATCCAGGCCAGGATCAGCTCGCGTTAGAGATCGGCTACCCCTATTATTCCCCTCTCTACGGCAAGATCGTTAATTGCCTGTTCTCAGACATAAGCGCCGGAACCGATTATCCCATTATGATCCTGGCGGATATAGATCAACCCCTCGAGATCTTCAATAACGACTTCATTGATATTGATGGTGCGGCTGCGGTGTATGTTCAGGGAAACCAACTATGGCGTAATAACATCATGCACGATCCGGCAGACCGGGAGATTTATGTGCCCGGCCCCAGCGTCATAATCAGCGTTCCTCCCACCAGTTTGGATCTGGATTACTGCCTCTTACCGCAGGGCGTAAACAGCATCGAGGTGGCAAGTGATACATCCGGATTGACCGAATTCAGCTATGGAGAGAATAATATCAGCGGCTTGCCCGGATTCCTCAGTCTCGATCCTTACAGCAGCCAGTATCTGGTCCCTTATCCCGGCTCACTGATGGTCGATCACGGTAGCCAGGATGCCGACAGTCTGGATACAGGTTCCTATGATTTGGCGGGCAATGTGCGGATCTGGGACGGCCGAGTGGACATTGGAGCGCTCGAATCCGGCTCTATCCCCTATGCCCCGAATGCTCCCGTGACAACTGACGGAAACCGGCTATACAACTATCCCAATCCCTTTACTCAGGCAAGCCGGGTGGTCTTTAACCTCGATAAAACCAATCCGACTGAGCTTTCGATCTACAATCTCAGAGGTCAGCTCGTCCGGCAGATCGACCTGGGCATACAGATAAAAGGCGCTCACAGCTACCTTTGGGATGGAGAGGATAGTCATGGAAGGCAGGTTGCTACCGGTATCTATCTTCTCCGCCTGAAAACAGGGGAAGCCACTCTGACCAGAAAGCTGACCCTGAAGCAATAGACTCTACTCTAAGACAAAACCATGCATCTCAAACAAGGGTAGATACACCCGATCGTTACCAGTAGCCCCCGCTGCGGGTACCAGATATGATCTATGTAAACTTCGCGTCCTCATGAATAAGAGCGTTGATCTCATTAACAATCACCTTCTTAGCTAAGAGTATGATCTAGTGTCTAGTAAACCGTGTATCGGCGCGTGTGGGAGGCCGAATTCCCAGAATCACATGACCGCCGCCAGTCCTCACTATCGCCCTCACTAAGAACTTCATGGGGATCTGTGATGGCATCCGGGAACCTGAGGATCACCGGTCTTTATCCTCAAATTCCGGAGGGCGTTCAATCTCTTTATGATGATCGTAACCGCTACAACTTCTTGTGTTTGACCTTCAGCAAATACTTCTGGATATCCATGATGTCCTGTTTGGGCAGCATGACCGCCGCCACGGGTGTTTCAGGAAGCATCATCTCGTAGAGCACAAAAGGCCTACCCAGTTTCTTCTTGTATGACTGGTAGAGGAGATTCAGGATCGGTATTTTTCGTTCTTCCGACTTTCTCTTCTCATAGACACTTGCCATCGCGACGTAAAGCTCACCAGCTTCCCAGAGGTTAAAAGCATCCGGTATCCGCTCGACATCGTTATGAAAGCCCGGCTCATACATCCACATGGCTTTTACGTGGGCATATGGCAGCCAGTCTACATGCGCAGCCTCGATGTTGATCTCATTGTCCACTGCCTTATAGATCCTGACCTGGGGTTCAAAATAGTGATCATCGGAGTTGCGATCGGCTTCCCGCAAAATGCGTTCGAACGTTTCATCGATCGTGGGATTGTTGCGGCAGAGGATCTTTGCAAGGGTGATGTGATGCACGGCCTGTTTGGTCTTGCCTTCCGCGAAATAGATATTCGCCAGGAACCAATGCGCCATATAGTTATGGAAGTTACTCTTGATCGCCTGGATGAAGCAGCTCTTGGCGGAGTCGTACTCCCCCAGGATCCTCAGGGTTTGCCCCATGTAGGTGGTGACCAGCGACAGCTCCGGATGTTCCTCATGGATCGTGGCATAGAAGCCCAAAGCCAGTTCATATTCGCCTTCGTTAAAGAGTTCCTCGGCTTTATCATAAAAGGTCTGCGTTCTTTCATCCATGACGTAGTCGCGGACCGTGATCTCCTTGCCTTTGACCTCCTGATAGAAGATCGGATCGTACCGCTGAGGGCGCCCCGGAGGGATGACCTTTACCGTGTCCCAGATCCCCATGGTGTAAGTAATAGGTGAATCGAACATCATCTTCATGATCTGTGTGTAGGAATAGCCCACCTGTGCGGAAAGCCCCGCGCTTAGTAGCAAAATGAAGACGATCAACAGGGAACTCAGCCTGAAACCTGAGTTTGAATGATCTGAACCAGGCAACCGATGCATATTATCTCCAATCATAATTAATTGTGAAAATGTATCTTATAATGTGCGCGTATGCTGGGCGCAGAGAAGTTAAATGTCAACCAAAAAAGCGAAAGTATCGCCCCTCCGGGGCTGTCAAGGTGCAATATGAATAACAACACCCGGGGTTTCGCTATCGCTCCACCCCGGGCTATGGTGTGTCGCCCCTATGGGGCATAATTTATTCTTAAGAGCTTTCCGGCGTAGCCGTGTTCCAAATACTACTTATTTTTCCGGCGGGGTTGTGTATTTACCAAGGAAAAGCACGGTGTTGGTAGGCTTGTGGATGATCATATAGATAAAAGGATGATCGGCTCGGAAGACAGGGATAGTTTGTTCAGGACCGGGTGCTGCCTTGGTTGCCATGATCACAGCGGTGGCAGCCGCGGCTTCGGTTCCTTCCTCTTTGACTTCCACGAAGGCTTTATGAACGATATCCAGGATATAGAGACCACCACCTCTGCGGATACCGGAGAAATCAGCCCGCAGATCGCTGAAGGCGTCATTCATGCCCATGGATTTGAGTTTATCCGGCAGACCTTCCAGAGTCAGTTCGAACTTGTAGCGGGGGATGAAGACCTTCACTTCCTGAGGACGGAGGGCATTCTGCCAGGTCTGCAGAGATTTGCTGTTGAGCTGATCCCCAAAGCCCTTGATCTCGTCCGGCAGGACAAAGAGCATCGCCAGATCCTTCTCTTCGTAGGGAAGCTCAAGCACCTTGCAGCCGGGCATTTCGGCATAGGAGAAGTCTCCCTGGAGGGACATCATCTGCACCGTCTTGGCGGTCTTGGGCGTCCAGTCTTTGGAAGAAGTATAAAAGTCAGCTTTGTCCGTTTTCTTGGGATCGAACTGAACCAGCCATTTTCCTTTGAAGTAGATTGCGTTGACCAGCACCAGACCGTCGTTGCTGGCTTTGATCTGTTCTTCGGTGACGAGGTCTTTGATCCGGTCTTTGGTCTTGCCTTCGACCCAGGTGTTGATATACTTCGCGGTACCCTTGGCATTGGCGAAATCCAGGGAATAAACCTCGCTGGAATAGGAATCCCGCAGCAGTTTGAGATAATCCGGCAGGAGCAGGCTTTCGTTCTTCTTCGCGCCAAAGAGGCCATTGGCGACATTGAGCTCCGCCTTGTCCCTTTTCCCGAGATCGTTCAGCTGCTGTTGCAGAGCCTTGAATCCCTTATGTTGCTCGTCCTGGGGCAGGTTGAAGCAGAGCGCTTTCGCCATCTCCGTGGCGGTGTTGCCCTTTGCTCCGCCATAGCACATGGAGAGAGCGGACGAGATGCTGTAGGGTGAATAGAACAGGTTTTTGCCGTCCTGGTCTGCCTTGGCATAGAGCTGGAAGGCAAAATCATTGGTCTGAGAATAGAGTAGAACGCCGTTCGCCGGCGCGCTTGGGGTATCAGTTTTCTTCTTGTTGCAGGCACAGCCCACACACAGGCTCATAACGATGAGCAGGATCAGGATCGATCTCGAAATATTCATGGTTCCTCCCATATTTTGAGGATATCGCTATTATTGTGATCAGGAAATATCTGTCAATGTTTATATCTGGAGCTGATCCAGGCGCTTATTTCATCCAAAACGACCGGCGCGATGGTCTGCTCGATCGTGACGTATTCATCCGGAACTCCGGTCTTGCATTCCTGAAAGAGGTGGTTCAAGCCGGGGAATTCTCTGGTGGTGACGTCCTTGTTTCCGGCTTGGGCGAGAGCCGCGCTGATCGCGGGGAGGTTAATCTTCGAGGATACCTGCAGGTCCTTATCGCCATTCAGGGCGAGCACGGGACACTTGACCTTCTTCAGATAATCAGCCGGATCGAGCTTCAGGAAGCCGATCATCCAGGGACTGCAGATTCCGGCTAGTTGAGCCTGAACAAATTCTTCCCGGGTGAGTCCTTCGGGGATCTCGACCGATCCATTATCCAGAGTTTCCTCGATATATTTCTGCAGTTGCAGCTTCAGTTCGTCAACGCTCGTCGCCTGTTTGACCAATTCAAAGGCTTGGGAATTGATGAGCATTTCCTTTTTGATCTCGGCTTCATCCTCTCCGGAAGCCCGCATGATCTCTTCCTGCTGGACCAGAAGGACTTTTTCGCCAAGCACGCCGGTGCCGGCAAGCAGAATGATGAAATCAACGTCGGGATTGGTGGCAGCTACGATGGGAGCGATGATCCCGCCTTCGCTATGTCCGATCAGCCCGATCTCAGTGATCTCCTTGCGGGTCTTGAGCCAGGCAACCGCGCTGGCTGCGTCCGAGGCGAAATCGAGAGTGGTGCCTGCCTGGAAGTCACCTCCAGAAGCAGC
This sequence comes from Candidatus Cloacimonadota bacterium, assembly GCA_035353255.1. Taxonomy (GTDB): domain Bacteria; phylum Cloacimonadota; class Cloacimonadia; order Cloacimonadales; family Cloacimonadaceae; genus PHBP01. The sequence goes on along the minus strand of DAOPZE010000141.1, from coordinate 734 downwards.
CGTACCCCTGTCGTCATAACGGAGCGAGGCGATCCCGTTGCGGGCAAGATGATCGGCAATGACGGCAAAGGGACGGTGTTCAAAGATCATCTCATCCCTGTCCTGAGGCCCGCTGCCCGTGATCATGATCACCGCGGGATATTTTCCCTTTGCGTCCGGCAGGGTGAGGGTTCCCGCAAGCTTGATCCCGGCTTCGGGATTGGGGATGCTGACTTCCTCGGTGTAATAGGGGAAAGGCTTGACCGGAGTCTGCGGACGGGGAAGAACTTTCTTTTCTCCCTGCTCGCGGGTCAGCGTCAGCGCAAAGCTTTGTCCACCCTGCTGAAAAGTACCCTCGATCGAATCGCCTTTCAGAGTCCCCGTATATTTGATCCCGGTTGAGGCTATCGAAAGCGTTAGCTGAGAACCATCCCAGACTGTGGAAGTGACTTCGATCCCGTTGACGCCCTGATCCGGGCTGTCCATGGTGGAGGTCAAGCCACTGTCTGCCATGTTGATATGAAAGTCCAGACGGAGCTGCATGACCTTCACGTCCAGAATGCCATGCCAGGTACCCGTCACATCCTGAGCCTCGGCCATGCCGACGCCGAATACTGCCACAAGGATCATTATGTATTTCATTGCTGTCTCCTTAACTATTAAGCTTGGATACTTTGCGATCTGTCGCATGGGGGCAATAATTGTCAAGCAGAATTCTTTGCTCTTGATACGGTCTCTGTTTTCTCCCTATCATC
>DAOPZE010000140.1:0-6033 GCA_035353255.1 Candidatus Cloacimonadota bacterium | reverse complement strand
CTCTCGCCATGAAGTCCGCAAAGCCATCTCCATTGCAGTCTCCTACCGGGCTATAGGGATAGCCATTAATCTGGGGCTCCAGAATGAGAAGAGAGTCAGCAGGAAAATCTTCACCCCCATAATAAAACATTAATGAGTTGACCGGGTAGTATTCCAGACAATCTCCATAGCCGTCTCCATTCACGTCTCCCAACCCGTAAAGTAAACCGTATCCCCAAGATCTGAAAAATGTGGGTTGAATATCACCGCCGTACCAGATGTAAACAACAGTTTCATCCATATTGGAATTCCAAGCAATAAGCGATACATCAGCCAAGTTATCACCATTTACGTCGTCTAAGGGATAGACCAAAGAACTATTATCTTCAGGGCTGCTAAACTCCAAGTCAGGCATCGACTGAGGCACTTGACGACCATAATACACACAGGTCTTGCCAACTCCGGCTGAGAGCAATTGGCTGACTACTATATCATCAAAACCATCGCCATTCATATCCCCGGCATCGATCATCGGGCTTTTATTGCGGGGTGAAGCATACTGACCATGATACTGCCCTTCAAGGACAAAGTCGGGAGTGGTATCAAACCCCGGTCCGCCCCAGTAGAAGTAGATCTTGCCGTAATACATAGACTCATTATGACTAAGGGTGGGATTCCAGTATTCGGCTTTGACCACCAGATCATCATATCCGTCCCCATTGAAATCGGGGCAGATCACCGTGCTGCCAAAGTGACTTCCGACAAATTCACCTTCCAGAACTGCCATGAGATCGAGATGATTCACGGCGATTAAGCTTCCCAGCGTCACAGCCAGGCAGATGATAAGTAATATCTTTTTGTGCATCTGATCCTCCGGGATAAGGGCTGTTTAATGATAGCTTCCTTTCATATTCAACAGCGACGATACTTGATAGTGGTCACTGTATTGTCAAGTCATATGATTCCTGGCTTCGGTAGATCATTTTAATCTGGGCGTTAATGACAGATTTTGTCATTAGGCTACTTTTCAAAACAAGCCCCGGAATTTTGATCCGGGGCTTTTAAGCTTGCTATTAATGGTTATACATAGTTCAGAATGAGTAATACTCGATGACAATTATTTTAACAAGAGAGATTTTCGGATGCTTTGCTTACCTCCGGCTTCCAGACGGAAGAAATATACTCCAGAGCTGACACTTCTCTGATTATCATCGACACCATCCCAAATAAACTTATGCAATCCACGCGGTAGATCTGAATTAACCAAGGTTCTTACATGCTGACCCCGTAGATTGAATACAGTTAGTTTCGCCTTTGCTGCGTCTGGAAGACTGAAAGTAATGGTCGTGCTGGGATTAAAGGGATTTGGATAATTACTACTTATTATCGGAGCAGGAGGAATCACAGGATATTCTTGATTCCCTCCCTGTGTTATGGCATCGCGGTATTGACTTATATGCTCTTCATGGTTACGGTAAAACACTGCTACTGATGGATACTTAAACTGTTTATACTTCAGGATGATCGGTTTCTTTGCCTCTTTTATACTCTCAAGTTGTAGAACTATTTCAAGATCCAGCACTGCGCGCAACGAATCGACATCGCTGATAGAATTATCAATTCTCAATTGGAGTATATCAATGGCAGTTTGATAGTCAACATTGGCTACACACGCTTTTACATAGTAATTTGAGATTAACTGGCAGAAGGCGCTATCCACGGGTGTATATTGATATTCCAGAGAGCCCAGATAATTCTGTAGGTAAGCTGCCTGAATTTCATCCAGCATTGCAGTCCTATAGAGGCCGTCAAGACAACCGCCAAGATAGTCTTTTTCTGATTCTAATTCTTCATTCAGTATTAGCTCATACAAAGAGCTGGCTGCCGAAAATTGGCCAATAGATTCCGCATGTAAAGCCATTAAGTATCTATTCGAACCATCCGGATCAGTACCATCTGTATTCGGATCGCTATCGAAACCGTCGACTTTGACGTAATCCACATAGGTTGAATCATTTAAGGTGACAGTGTCAACTTCAAACCAATTCTTCGAAGCATCAATGGCATTACCTGTTGAAGAACTATAGTTATCACCGAAATAGAAATCGTACGTAGTAGTTGCTGGATTCGGACCGTTAAAATGCCAAAAATCATTATGACCTTCAGTAAGTTGGATATAGGCTGTGTAAAGACTATCCTCCGGGAACTTGATGTTCGCTTCCGTATTTCTGAAGCTATTACTAGCGTTATATGACAGATTCAGGTTTGAGTCTTGATGGCATAACAACCCTGTATTATTTAGGTTGAATGTACAAGATTCCACTCGTTGATTTGCTCCTCTGCTTTCAATAGCCGTACGGCATTGAGTAAAGTCAGAATTGAATATTCCGGATTGAGACCCTAAGTAGATCGTATCTTCAAGAAAAATGCCATTTGTACAGGCATTAAACGTGCAAGAATTGACATTTGGCACTGTCCCTAAAAGGTTTATCCCCTTATCACAATTCGTAAAAGAACAAAATTCAATCCTATCATTTATATTGGCTCCATCATAACTGATCCCTGTTTCACATCTGATAAACTCACAGTGAGAGATGCTGTTGAGATATTCTGTTCCATCTGTTTTGCTTATACCAATTTTCAGATCAGAGAATATGCAATTCTCCACTGTTATCGGAGCTGTCGAGGAGCTGATTTGAATTCCCTGAGCACGGTGATTGTTGAGGATCGGATTAGCCTCTCTAAATCCATGCCCTATTTCGCTATTGATGATATCTATACTATGAGGCGAATAGCTGTTGTTTATTATAACTCCAATACTAGGGTTATTTGGATAGCCTCTTTTCATTAAGTAATCACTATTCTCTGAGAGGAAATTGGAGTTTGTAACTCTTATGACAGTATATAATAGAGATGATGAAATAACTGAGATAGAGCTGTTATCCTCAATGAAGATGCCAGAATCAGAGTAAATAAACGAATTTATCTCTTACGACATAGTGACAGAATTGAATGTTATGCAACTACTTGTAGCTATGATACAACCAGTACGGCTTTTTTCTATTGTGCAATTTTGAAATAATACTACGGCATTTGTGTTACACTCTATCCTGACTCCTTCCAAAAGATCATGATCTCCGCTTAGTTCTGCATGAATATGATTTGAAAACACAACTTCTGCTTCCTCGTTATAAATACATCTGGTGCTGTCTGCTACGACTACATTACCCTGACCTTCAAACAAGACTCTCCCTTCAAAAGTGCATGTCGCTTGCGAAATATCTAACACGGCACCGGATTCAATTGTAAAGCATGAGTTATCCCTGAAGACGATGTTACCGGACAAATGCATCTGTGAGCCACTACTAAGAGTGATATGTGAATTGGGCAAAATAGCGAGCTCAGAATCTTGAGGTGAGGTGACCTGTCCATCTGAAGCTACAAAGACACTATCATAAATCACGGATTTGTATACCAATTCTACAATTCCAGAAACATTTTCAGGCAAGTAACCCCGCATAAGTAATAGCTTCGCATCTCCCGGTTCAATATCCAGATTGACTATCCCCTCATTTTGGCTACCAATAGTTTGTCGATAGAATGAACCGTCAAAGGGATCGTATAAACCTACATTATCCCCTAGCAAAGTCGCCACGGTAGGTTGAATGTGGATATCAAGGGATTGGTTATTAAATTCTGGCAGATAATCATCATACTGATCCAATGGGACTTTACTGGCTTCATCAATCGCCGCTGTCGATCTTTCGAAGAAATTGGATCTCCTGTTAACAAGTACAAGTGCCGGAATTCCATCTGCGTCAAGATAACTACCGCTTTGGACAAAGCAACCATAGGGGTAATTTCCGGCAGGAGAGGACGGAACAATATCGGAGATTTGAACCTGAGAGGGGAAACTACTTGGAGTCGAGAAAGACTCAGTGGTTGTATTTGTTCCCAACCACGTCATATCATCAAGCAGGTTTCCATAGAAAAGTGTTTTGCGATTGGCATCTTTGAGAGAGTTAAATACTTCAGGTACTTTGTCAACTGTAGAATTGCCAAGATTAACCAGCAAGGGTGCATATTCTTTGTAGGACTGACTTGTAGTCGGATCTGTTCCCCATAAACGATAGTTAAAGATTCCATCTGCCCCGACACATAGAGGTAGATACTGCATCATCTGTTGGGTTCTGGCTGGAGGAAGCTGATATTGAACCCATTTAGATTGTGACGGATCCCACCGCCCCATAGTCTGTAGAGTAGCAATAAAATCGCCACCAGTTGCAAGAGATCGGTTTTTTGCAATTATATAGGGATCCAGCACAAACTCATCGATCATTCTCTGCAGATGGTTTGGATCGCTTACATTATCGTCCCAGAGGATCTGGTCAGTTACCAAATAAGGATTGGTCATGACGTTGATAGGCTGAGCTTCATTAATAAATCCTTGAAGGTTATTCTGGTATGTGACAGTGGTTCCATACTTGGGGAACAATCTGAAGTTACGCATGTTAACCGCGGCAATTTGCTTTACATTATGGTTATGAAGTATGTTTTGTAAGTTATAATAGCTTGTGTAGTGAGGTGGATATGGTTCATCCAGAGACATAACGTAGGCGAGATCGCCACTCGGGTATTGTTGAATAGCCGTCTGGATGCTTTGAGCGTATTGGTTGTCGTTATCTTCTATATTCTTATACTGCTGATCCCTAATCTCTATATAATCAAGGAAAAGTGTGTTATTACCATGCCAATACACTCTGGGATTGATATTTGCAAGCGTATAAGTCCATTGATTTTGACCCTCCACAAGCAAGTTATTAGTTATCAGTGTTCTGTAGGGTATAGAAATATCAAAGTACTTCCAATTGTTAAGATCACTTGGCAGGTTTAGATAATCTGTATAGTTCATCTCGAAAGAAGTTGTTGTTGTATCCCCAAAATAAAACTGTACATCAGTAGGGTTGGAATTGTGACCCCCATTTCCGTCGTACGGATATCCAACTACAGAAAAGGTTAGCAGAGTATCAGCTTGGGCTTGATTAGCCAATTTGAAACAATAGCGAATGTAGAGACTATCAGCATCAGCATCAAAAAGTCTCTTGATCCTGAACTCCTTACCGATTCTGATATCTTTCCACGTTCGTGTCTGTTCGTCTTGGTCTGGGGGTATCTTTGAACGATACCTCAGGTCTCCATAGGCAAATCCTTCACTTTGGCCGTTATATATTGAGTCCCTTTCGCATTTCCACAATCCATGGGATGTTCCTTGGGGAAATTCAGTTGGACTTGCTAACTCCCCTATTCTTTTTTTTATTGTGGCAGAGCCGTTATTCATCACTCTCGTTTCACGAGATCCATACCAGTAGCTGTCATTTGTCGCATCATTACCTAAAACACTGAGACTGTCTGAGAATTCTGCCTCGAACTTGTAGTAGCATCCTGTTGAATAAGCATAGCTGGAGCTCGTTGGATCGTCTGCTCCAAAGCGTTTGTCCTCGATAGCCAGCTTGATCCTGCTAGCATCATTGCTGTAGTTAATCTTCTCATAGAGACTGGTTTGGATGTTTGTATCTCCTGACTCTGATATTGGGAACAACTCCACTAAAGCTGCGTTGTAATATAATTCTCTCATTTTCTGCGCGCAGGGGCGAACAATGCTACTCATATTGGATTTGTTGGAAAGATAGGCAAAAGTGCCCAGGGTGAACCCAAAACAATTGATAACACCCAATAAAAGGACTAAAAAGAACCAAAACCATTTGCTTGTTTTCATAGATAACCTCAATATACTAATAGTTTTGTGACCGCAAGACGCTGATCACCCCGATAGGCAACCAGGAGATACAATCCCTGAACCTGTTTCCCAAGATCTATACTATATTCACCTTCCCGTAAGCCGGAGGTGGACCTGCTCAGAGTTGCCAGACGTCTGCCCCGAAGGTCGTAGAGCCTGAAGCTCAGCTCTTCCGGTTTAAGTTCTGAATCTATGCTCAGTTTGGCGGTAAGTCTTGCCGTAGAGCCGGGCACAGGATTGGGATAGACCGTAAGGCT
>DAOPZE010000139.1:2881-6135 GCA_035353255.1 Candidatus Cloacimonadota bacterium | reverse complement strand
GTTCCGGTAAAGATCGAATCTTCAGTGGGCAATTCTGTCAGTTCGAGGATACGCCTCAGGGAGACGAAAGAGCGCTGAATCTGCATCACGTTCTCGGAGATCTGCATCAAAGGCCAGATCATCCGGTACATGTATTGGATAAAGACTATCAGCGTTCCCAGAGAGATCATTCCGAGGACGATCTTCGGGGCTGACAGCTTAATAATGGCAATGATAAAGAGCACGTTGAAGACAAACATGAAGACACCCTGAGAACCGTATTCGATGAAGGATGTCTGCGTTTCCAGCCGTTTCTTTGAGGCTGAGGATTCCTGCAGTTCGCGGATCACTCTCGCTTCCCGGTTCAAGACCTGCACGAGGGGCATACCTTGCACGAAATCAGTGATCTTGGCAGAGATATCGGCATATTTCTCTCTGATCCGCTTGTAGAATTTCCCCAGCCATCGGATCAGGAAATAGTAGGTGATGATGGCGATTATCACGGCGGGAAGGATCATCAGGGTGATCTTGCTCTCGCGGATGAACAATACGATAAAGACCCCGGCGAAGAAGAGCAGATTTCCGATGATCATTATCGAGAGTTCGGAAAAGAGGACTTTGACCCGCTCGCTGTCACTTTCCACGCGGGCGATCAGCTCGCCGACGGGCTGTTCATTGAACCAGGGAACCGGGAGTTTCAGTAGGTGTTTGAAGACCTCACCCTTGAATTTGGTGATGATCTTGATACCCAAACGGGAGAGAAGGATGATCTGCAAGTAGGAGAGCAGCCCGGAGAAGACAACCACGACCACGAAGAACAGACCATATCGGAACATGTCGTTGAGGTCATTGGCGGGTATGCTTTTATCTATGATGTGTGCCAGAATAAGAGGGTCAAGCAATTTCAAAGCGCTGGTGATCAGCATAGCGAACAATCCGAACAACAGCAGTCCTTTGTCCTTCTTTACGTATGGATAAAGGAGCTTGAGATAATAGACTATGGATTGCTTTTTGTCGGACAACTTGTTCCCCTTATGACAGTTAAAGAGCGAGTTTGGTTTCTTACGTGTTCTCCGAGTGATTCACTCAGCTTGTTTGATGTATAAATCCGTGACTTCACGAAATAATAAAGATGGTCGGGATGACTGGATTCGAACCAGCGACTTCTCGGTCCCGAACCGAGCGCGCTAACCGGACTGCGCTACATCCCGACCGGTCTCAAACAAGCTTTTGAACAGGACTTTCCTGTCAAGATTATTCTTTTGAGATCGCCTTGAGCAAGCGTTCGGCTTCCTCCGCAGTGATCTTCCCGCTTTCCAGCATCCCGAGGATCTTCAAGCGGCTCTGTTCGGCTATTTCCTGCCTTTCCTGTTCCTTCAGGTCGAAGGCTCCGGGCATGACTTTCCGCATGGTTTTGAATACTTTTTCCGTGATCCGTTCGCCAAGTTCCGGATCGACGAAATGACCGTGATGCTGACCGCCATGGCGGAAGATCCTTTCCTTGAAATCCTTGATGTATTCGCCGTTGTATTTATCCTGGAAGGTGCTGATGAACTCCTGGAAGGCTCCCTGGATCTCGTTTCCGATACTTTCGACGGTGACGATGATCTTGTCCTTGGTCTCATTCACATCAAAACCATCCGCGGCTTCTTTGAGCTTGGTGATGGAGCTGTTCACCGCGTCACGGATCTTTTCCTCATGAATGGCATTTATTCCCCGGTTCACGTAGACGATGATCTGATCGACAAGTTTCTGGACGTTTGCCTTATCCGCCGAGTCCTTTGACCCGAGGATCGCTTCTTTGAGCTGATCGATCTTGGTGCGCAGATAGTCCATATTGAGGTGTTTATCGTGGCCGATCTTGATCACGCCGTTCTCCGTCTTGATCCTGATGATGGCTTCCTTATCCCCGCTGCTGATGACATAGGTGTCACCAACTTTTACCGCCGGAGCGTCCAGCTTGTTGCGAAGCACTCCCATATCCGTCTCTGTGGTGATCTCAAATCCCCAGACAGCAGGCAAAACAAGATTGATCACGCCATTCTCGTTCTCGAAGCTGAATTCGGCATTATCGACCGGAAGTGTCTCGTAATAGATGACTCCGTTCTCATTCTTGATATCCACGTTGGTGAAGGCACAGGAACGCATCTTGACGGCTCCGTTCTCACTCTCCACATAGAGAGAATCTCCTGACAGCCCATCGGTTGAAAGAGGCCCATTCTCCATGGTCACACGCAGGTCACCGGTATGATTGTGAAGCTTGAGCGGACCGTTCTCGCTCTCCAACTTGAGCGATCCCTTGCAGTTGGAGATGACACAGGCGCCATTCTCGATCGTGAGCGTGATATCACTCTCGATTCCGGAAATATTAAAGGAGCAATTCTCACTCTCCAGCTTCACGGTGGGGAGCTTTGGGAGAAGGATCTGAAGCTTGAAGCTTTCCTTGCGGTGATGGATCTCCTCAAGCTCATCGATCTCTTCCAGTTCGATATTGATCTCCCCATTTTTATAACTTACCGTGATAAAGTCGCCGACCTCTATATCATCGATAAAGTCCGGGTAGCTAAGCTCGGCGATAACGCTCAGCTGGTCAGTTTCGGAAGCCTGGATCACCAACGCTGACATGTGGTTGACTATGGTGATTAGCTTGGCTTCGGGATAGCTATAGGTCTGATTAAAGATAGTGTTTTTCATTTTTTTCTCCTTGATTCGATCATGGATATGGCTTCGTTGACCGAGATGAACCCTTCATCCAGGTCGTTCATTATATCGGAAAAGTCTGTAGTGGCAGGCTCCGTCCCTTTGATCAGACGGATGATCTCTGCCAGACGGTTTTTGACGGTTGGATAGGATATATTCAGGCGCTTCTCCATCTCTTTGATGTTCCCCTGAACAATGAGAAAAAGGCGGGCAAATTCGATCTGTTCGGCGCTGAGAGCTTCAAACACGTTCGTTTCAAACTCCCCGGTGAATTCGACATCACACTTCTCGCAATAATACTTGCGAATACTAAGCCGATGTCTGCATATAGGGCAGGAGCTGAGTTTCATGATCTCTCCTTAATATAATCAATCTTGTACTTGATTATTCTGATGTCAGTTTATCATGAGTCTTAATAATGTCAAGCTTAGAATTCAATATTCTGATTATTGCCTGGTATGTATATTGATTTTTTGCTACATTCTGGTAGAGGCGACATCCTGTCGCCTAAGTTACTCTGCATCATGGTAGAGGCGACATCCTGTCGCCTTAACGTCAAGATGACGTTGCTACTA
>DAOPZE010000139.1:0-2781 GCA_035353255.1 Candidatus Cloacimonadota bacterium | reverse complement strand
TCCGTGCCTCTGTATCTCTGTGTTAAATCCCCAAACCCCCGCTTCTATTCGACACCATCAGGATTTATCTTGACAATGTGATAAAGTTCTCACTATTAGAAAAAAACGATTTATGAGGTAAACATGGTCTATTCTGAAGTCAGGGCAGAAGCCCGTCAACTCCTTACTGGAAAGTGGGGTAAGGGCGCTCTCGTATGGTTAGTTTATATGGCGATCGTCGGTGTAATGGGAGCTATTCCCTTCATCGGTGAGCTGGGTGCTCTCCTGGTTGGCGGTCCTTTTCTGATCGCCATTTGTTCGATCTTTCTGAAACTTTACCGGCATGAGGATTTCGTCATCGATGAACTCTTCAACGGATTTAAAGACTTCACCCGCAATTTCGTTGCCTATCTCCTTGTGGCATTGTACACAATACTCTGGACTCTACTCCTGATCGTCCCCGGGATCATTGCCGCGATAAGCTATTCTCAAGTATTCTATCTGATGGCGGAAGACCCCAATCTCCAGGCTTCCGACGCGATCACCATGAGCAAAAACATGATGAACGGACACAAGACAGATTACTTTCTGCTGATGCTGTCCTTCATCGGCTGGGCACTTCTCTGCGCTCTGACTTTCGGTATCGGTTACTTGTGGCTCGGTTCGTATGTTGAGATGACCAAGGCGATATTCTATCGTCGTCTGCGTGGAGATAGCGGAGCATTCCAGCCCACTGCCTGATACTATAGCTCAGAGAAAGAAGAAAACCGAGAACTATGCGAAAAACCTTTATCGTCGGGCACCGCAATCCCGATACGGATTCAGTCTGCGCCCCCTATTGCTATGCCTGGTTCAAGGCTCAGACTGAACCGGAGGGTACCTTCATCTCCGGAGTACTGGGCAAACTCAATCCTCAAACTCAGTTCATCTTTGACCACCTTGGGATAGAAGTTCCCGCGCTCATCCGCGACGTCTATCCCAAGGCTGAAGACATCATGCTCAGGGATCTGCGCACTGTGGACGTAAACGCTCCCGTCGGTGACGTCACCCGCCTGATGGATGAATATAAGGTGCGCAATGTTCCCGTAGTCGATCCCGATGGCAATTACGCCGGTCTGATCACCATGCAGGAGATAGCGCATTACTTTATGCCACGGCAATATGAAGCCCGACCGCTCTATCCTCTGCGTCCGGAGAACTTCTGCAAGGTCATCCCCGGTCACTATCTGCAAAAGGGGGTAGCGGGAGAGATCGAACTGCGGCTGATGGTGGGCGCAATGGCGTTCGAGACCTTCATCCAGCGCCTCGAAGCGAGCATGAAGGGAGGTCAGCCCTATCCGCTTCTGATCGTGGGAAACCGTCCTGAGATCATCAGCTATGCTCTGGAACGGGATTTTCCCATGATCATCCTGACGGGTATGACGGATGCGGATTACCATCACCTGGATCTGAGCCGTTTCCAAGGCTGGATCTACGTCTCTGAAGTCGATACTGCCGAGACGATCAGGCTCCTGCGTATCAGCATCCCCGCCAAAGCCATTGCTAACAATAGTCTTCCCGTCCTCACCGCTGGTGATGGACTCAGCTTTATCAAAAAGACACTGATGAATCTCGATCATCACGGAATAGTCGTTCTCGACGGCAGAAAACTGATCGGTTTGGTCACCGGTTCCCTGCTCATCGATCCTCCCTGCCATCGGGTCATCATGATCGACCACAATGAACCTGCGCACTCGGTAGAGGGGATAGATATGGCGGATATCGTAGAGATCATCGATCACCACCGCCTGGATACCATCCGCAGTTCAAAGCCGATCTATGTCTATGCCGATCCTCTGGGCAGTTCCTGCACCCTGGTTTACAAACACTTCCGTTCCAAAGCCTTAGTCCCTCCGAAGGAGATAGCGGCTCTGCTACTTTCCGGCATCCTTTCGGATACGATCATTCTGCGCTCTCCCACGACCACGCAGGAGGATATCACTGCCGCGGAAGAACTTTCCGCCATTGCCGGGCTCGATATCGTTGACTGGGGGACTCAGATCTTCCGTCACGCCGCTTCGCTCAGCGCCATCGATCCCGATGAAGCGATCGCCAGAGACTTCAAGATCTACAAAGAGGAAGACTACCGCGTCGGAATAGCCCAGATGGAGGTCATCACCCTGCGCGATATTGATCAGGTCAAAACCAAGTTCACTCAGGCTCTGTCCCGCGCCAAAGAGAAGTTCTCTCTGGACTGGGCTATGCTCCTCATCACGGACATCATCGAGGAAGAAAGCCTGCTACTCAGCACGGAGTTCAAACCCACCGACAATTTCATCTACCACCGGCTGGATGAAAACACCTTCCACCTGCCTGATGTCCTCTCCAGAAAGAAGCAACTCCTCCCTGAGGTGCTGTTCGTTCTGAGGTCTGCCCGGGATTAGTACAGCAATGGTGATCTTGAACTTAAGTCTGGAGTTCAAGAGGCATCTGAGTTTGGAGTTCAAGACGCATCTGAGTTTGGACTTCAAAACGAGCACCAACTGATGATAGCTAAGCTACGGATACGTATGCAACTGCCGCCATGAAGTCCAAATCGCCCTTCAGAATACGAGGTCATTTCAAGATCAGATACCGCGCTTTGAACTCCATGCTTAGAAATGATCTCCAGCCTCAATCTTGCTGATAGACTCTAGCTCTGCCGGTCAAGATTCACTCTTCCTCACATCTCCCCGGTTCTGCTTCTCTGACCGATCTCAAAGAGTCCACACCTGTATACCTGAGAGGGTACCTCGCATTGTCAACCAAAACAAGGAAACAGCA
>DAOPZE010000138.1:0-6156 GCA_035353255.1 Candidatus Cloacimonadota bacterium | reverse complement strand
TCTGGGGAGCCTACGATCCGGACGAGAACGCGATGGTGTTCATTTCCGATGAGGGACCGTGCCCGGAACCGGTTGTCAACATCATAGAACTTAGTGACTTGTTCGGTGGCGAAGATTCATCGGAGGATGAACCGGAAGAGGAGAGCTATAGCGATCAGGCGCAGGCAGCTCTCAGCACTCTGCGAAAGGTCTTTGATGTATATTTGCAGACAACTGGCTCGCTAAAGGGATTTACGACGGAGATGGCGATCGCTGACGCCCGGCTGGGAAGCAGCACTCTGGCATATTGGACTTTCGAAACGTATAGCGAAGCTGATCGGAACTACCCCCGGATCCTGCTCGCCATCTCGACAGAGGAATGCCCGGCAGGAATTGGACACAAGGTCTGGTATGATCTGAACGAGGCGAAATATCATGGTTATCAGATCGATGAGCAGGTCGAACCACTCTTAAGTAATCTGAAGAAAATGAAGTAGGAGTGGTATAGTGGCTGCGACATCCTGTCGCTGTGTTAATGATAGGTTTCATAACGGATCGGAACCTGGATGGTTCTAGTCATGCTAGCGTCAGGATGACGCTGCTACCGGGAGAGACGAGCTTGGTATAGCTCCATGCTAGCGTCAGGATGACGCTGCCACCGGAAGAGACAAGCCAGGTATAGCTTCATGCTAGCGTCAGGATGACGCTGCTACTTTTTTAACCTTCTTTTTAATCTCTGTGTCTCTGTATTATCACCCAATCGCCTGTGATTATTGATTGACAAGGAAAGGCTTGCGCTTAGAATAGCAATCATCGGGACCATTATGGAGGTAGCGATGAAAAAAGCACTGCTGATAAGCCTGATGCTGTTGCTGGCAGCGGGGATCTTTGCCGAGCGCAAAGCCCTGGTGATCGGGAACGGGGCGTACGCGAACCAGACCCTGACAGCTCCGGTCAATGATTCGAACGCTATGGCGTCAACCCTCGGAGGACTGGGGTTTAGCGTCACTCAAGCCAATGATCTGAAGCTCGACCAGATGACTGCCGTGGTGGATACTTTTGCGGCGCACCTCAGCCCGGAAGACGAAGTTATCTTCTATTACAGCGGTCAGGGGGCGCATGGCACCGGCTCGAATAACTATCTGATGCCCGTGGACGCTGATCCCGGAACGACTGACTTCTATGACTATCCCAGTATCTCGCTGCATTTGAACTCGGTGCTGGACATGCTCAAATCAGCGGGAACTTCGGTCGCGATCATCGACGCCAGCCGGCAATGGCTGAATCCTAAAGGTGATAAGCTGAACCTGAGTTTCGTTTGGGAAGGAGTTGAGGGCGAAAACCAGATGCTGGTCACATCGACCGGACCGGACCGGGTCATCCCTGATCTTAACCCGGAAAACAGCGTCTTTACCCAAGCACTTGTCCTCAAACTGAATACTTTCCCTGAGTCATTCAGTGCGATCATCAAGGAGCTGACCGAGGAACTCCCCAAAACCACGGAAGGAAAGTACTTTCCCTGGTACACAGGTCCGCTGAAAAATGACCTATACCTGAGCCCTATCATTGAGAAGGGAATCCCCGATCCGATCAAATCCGAGCTGGAAGGTGGCGGAAGTATTTCCTGGTGAAGGAAAGAAAACACAGAGACACAGAGATTTAAAAGAAGTTTAAAAAAGAGTAAAGAAGTAAAAGAGGGGTAGGGTTAGTAGGTTAATGGGTTAATGATACGTGTCGCGACATTAACCTATTAACCACTAACTCATTAACCTTATAAACCCTCACTCTATCGGAATGATTCTCTCCACGATGGGATTGATGCTGAAGGCGACACGGAGGATACCGCCGGCATAGCTGACCTTGGGGTTGTCCTTGTCTACCCTGATGTCCGGGAAATAGATACGGCGGTCGAACCTGCCGGTTTCGATCTCCATGTTGTAATAGCAGACAGTGTCACCGCAACTGGAAAAGCTGCGTGTACCGCTGATCCTGAGATATTCCGGGCTCATGGAGATGTTGATCTCGTCCTTTTCCACTCCGGCAAGCTCCAGAACGATCACCCATTCATCCGAGGTTTGGTAAACGTCACATTTGGGATGCCAGAAGTCATCAAGAGCGTCTTCCAGGGTCATAGGTCCGTTCGCCAGGCTGGAGACTTCGCCCAGGATCTTGAGCATCTCGCGCCTGATCCCCTTGAGGTTTGTGTATATCGTTTCGTGCATCATCTTCTCTCCACAGCCGGCGGGGTCGTCCACAAGGGAAGATCCCGCTGACCGCATAATATCTTGGTAGTTCAGCTTATCAATATTCGGTGCGTTCCCGAATCGTAAAGATCAGTTCTTTGTCAGGATCGATCCGGATGGGGAAGGTCGCCTTGAGTTCCTTATCCAGAGTGTATTTCTGTGAAGCTTCCAAAATCCTTGTGTTGGAATTCAGATAGTGAATGACGTTGATGGTCTTTGCCTCAGCGGAGTTGTTGCGCAGAGTGATCTGGAGAGTGCGTTCGCTGACCCTGTTACTGATGGTCTTGGATTCCGTGACGGTTGTGGAGCCGACCAGATCGAACGCCGAACCCGTTGTGATCGAGACCTCTTCGTTCCTGGATGTGTGGTTGATGCTGTCCTCACCGATGAATTCAAGGTTCTGATCTGTATCCCTCTTGTAGATCTTGAAATTTCCCTTGGGCAGGGGTTTGCCGATACCGTTGGCTTCGGTGTTGGTGAATTTGATCATGCTGGTGATGGAACTGCCGTAGGTCTGATATTCATAGACGGAGGTGGCTTTGACGTTCATCAGGGGATAAAGTTCCAGTTGTTTAGTTTGTCGGTTGGCAAAGGAGACCTTCTGATCGAGGGTGTACATATGAAAGTCGTGGAAAGCTTTCTCCTCGAAGCTGGGCATTTTTACGGCTTCCGCAGTCATCATAGCTGAACCGTCTGTCTCAGCATAATAGTCGTTGTATCTCCCACGCACCTTGTTGACGTCTCCGGCGATCAGCTTGAGAGTCACGTCATTGAAGGATTTGCCGCTGTTGTTTTGGATGGTCACCCAGGAGTTGAGATCAAGGGTCTTGCCGTCCCAAACAGCGTTGTAAGCGACGTTCCAGCTAAGTCCCCCGGTTAGGTAAGTCATCATGGCTGGATATACCCCGGTCTGGGGAGCGATCAGACTCCAGTGCAGGGTTGGTTTGGTGTAGAAATTGGTGGGTAGTTCCGCAAGCTGTATTACTTCGACTTCGCCTTCATTGAGGATGAGCAGGCGTTTTGTGCCGTTCTCGATCAAGCCGAAGGAACTGCCATCGTAAAACTTCATGATCCCCTGATACACGGAAGCCTGCTCCTTGGTCATGATCACGACTTCTCTGTCGATGTATTTCGCCATGATCTGAGACTTTCCGGCAAGGTCGTATTCATAGTTCTGTTCCGCGACGCGAACCTTGCCATCCGGCGAACTGACTATCACCGAGGCAGGCTCGATCCGGGAAGTGATGTCATCATAATTGTATTCTTGTCTGCCTTCCTGAAGGTTCAGATCAAAAGACGAGCGAACCAGCGAAAGGTCATCATTGTAGATCGTTATCCAGTCAGCTCCGGTGAGGGAACCGACCAGCATCAGCGCGGTAATCAGCATGAAGATGCCGTGTTTCATTTATTCCTCCTGTCCAAAGGTTTCTTTTGGTTTCGAAGCCACAACAACCCATCTGCCCGCCTATAGGCAGGATAATCAGTTCAGCGACCGGTGTCAAGGATTATTGTGACTGGTAAAGGAAAAGAGATTGACAGATTAGATAATGATCCGCGGAATTGCATCACTATGGAAATCAAGAGAAAAGCAACCAGACAGATACACGTCGGTAAAGTGCTGATCGGAGGAAACGCCTCGGTCAGCATCCAGTCCATGCTCAATGTCAAGACCTCGGATATCGCTTCGGCGTCTGCTCAGATCGAATCGCTCAGCCGGGCAGGTTGCGAGATCATCCGCTTCAGCGTCATGGACATGGAGTACGCAAGCGCCATCCCTGAACTGAAACGGGCCTCTTCAGTGCCACTGATCGCGGATATTCACTTCGATCACAAGCTGGCTCTGGCAGCGATAGCCATGGGTATCGACGGCCTCAGGATCAATCCCGGCAACATCGGCAGTCAGGAAGGGGTCAAGAGCCTCGTTGCTGCTGCCCGTGAACGTGATATCCCCATCCGCATCGGAGTGAATAGCGGTTCGCTGCCTCAGGATCTGATCCGCAGGTTCGGCGTCAGTGCTTCCGCGATGGTGGAAGCAGCTATGCGCCACGTTCACCTGCTGGAGGAGCTGAACTACGACAGGATCAAGATCTCCGTCAAAGCTTCGCAATTGCCTCTGATGCTGGATAGCTACCGTGAACTCAGCCGGGTGCGTGATTACCCCCTGCATCTGGGAGTGACCGAAGCAGGAACTCTCCTTCCGGGTAGCATCAAGAGCGCTATCGGACTGGGATTGCTGCTTGCAGAAGGTATCGGTGATACGATCAGAGTTTCTCTGACAGCCGATCCCGTCGAAGAGATCAAAGCCGCGCGGGAGATCCTCAAGGCTCTGGGTTTGCGCCAGGGCTTGAACATCATCTCCTGTCCAACCTGCGGCAGAACCAGAATAGATCTGATCAGTCTCGCCACAGCGGTCGAGCAAGCTCTTGCTCCATTCGCAGATGTGCCTCTGACCATTGCCGTCATGGGCTGTGCCGTGAATGGACCCGGAGAAGCTCGCGAAGCTGATTTTGGCATCGCCGGAGGCAAGGGCGAGGGGCTTATCTTTGCCAAGGGCGAGATCCTCCGAAAGGTGCCTGAAGAAGCATTGCTTCAAGAACTTGTAGCTCTCGTGGAAGCGCATGTCCGAGCCAAATAAAGCGTCTCTGCTGAAGCTCTTCGTGACCTTCTTCAAGATCGGCGCTTTCACTATCGGAGGAGCCTACGCGATGATCCCCCTGATCCGTACCGAGGTCGTGCAGAAGAACGGCTGGCTTCGGGATGAAGACTTTCTGGATGGGATCGCGGCGGCACAAAGCTGCCCCGGACCTATCGCCGCCAATATCAGCGTCTATATTGGCTTTCGCCTGAGACGTACTTTGGGGATGCTGACAGCTCTGCTGGGAACGATCCTGCCTTCCTTTATAACCATCCTTGTGATCGCCATGTTCTTCGACAGGGTCTCTGATCTGGCAGCCACGGAAAGGGTTTTCCACGCGCTCAGACCCGCTGTGGTGGCGCTGATCGCCATCCCCGTGATCCAGATGTCCAAGACCGGAGGAGTGTCCCTGAAAAACTTCTGGTTTCCTCTTACCGCAGCGATCCTCGTAGGCGTCTTCAACCTCAGCCCGATCTGGCTGATCCTGGTCACAGTGGTCTTTGCGGTGCTGACAAGTGTTCTGCCGTTTTGGCGGAAAGAGAGGATGCAGTGAGGTACAATGCTCTATCTTGACCTGCTCCTGACCTTCATGAAGATCAGCATCTTCAGCTTTGGCGGAGGTTATGCCATTCTGGCGATGATCCAGCAGGAGGTCGTGCTCAAACATCACTGGCTGACGCAGGTCGAATTTCAGGATATCGTCGCCATCTCGCAGATGACCCCGGGGCCAATTGCCATCAACGCCGCGACTTTTATCGGCTACAAGCAGGCGGGAGTCCTCGGTTCCGCCCTCTGTACCCTGGGTGTGGTTCTTCCCTCTGTTTTCGTCATGCTGATCATCACGCTGACCTATCTGAAGTTGCGCAACAAACCCTGGTTCAAGAGCATCTTCAAGTACCTGCGGATCCTTACGATAGGTCTGATCTCTGCAGCGGGGATCCTTATCGGCAAAGGCGCTTTTGTGGACGTGTTCTCTGTCCTGATCTTTGCCCTGGTCTTTCTGGTCAGTTGGAGATATAAGGTCAACCCCGTAGTACTGATGCTGGGGGCCGGGTTAGTGGGTTTCTTTTTGGGTTAAACGTCAGCCCTGACCGAACATAGACTTCAATTTATCACTTAAACCTGTGACCTGATTCTCCCGTGTATATTCCCATGGAGTTCTATATTCTTGTTTTCCCCGCTTCTCTGTAATCAAGCGTTTCACTTCGAGATAGATACTATCCGGGGATTCCATGGCGCAGATATGGTCATGCCCGCAATCCCGCAGCAGACATGAGGCTTCGTTGTGATAGGGAACCA
>DAOPZE010000137.1:2980-6162 GCA_035353255.1 Candidatus Cloacimonadota bacterium | reverse complement strand
TTGTAAGTCCTTTCCAGATCTCCGATATGGAAGACAGGATAGTGCCAACCGTTGGCATCACCCCAGCCACGATAACTGACGTATTGCACACCCTGGCTGATGAAACCCTGTATCAGAGCTGTCCCGGGATAGGTATCAGGATAAAAAACCGTATCAACCTCAGTGTAACCAAAATCGAGCAACCTGCCCCGTAACCAGCGCGACATCTGGACAGGAGTGGTGGGACGCAGCTCACCTTCAGCATAATTTCCAGCGACCGTTAAGGCATGCTGCATCCAGCCGGTATCATCCATGTAGGGAGTTTTTTCGTAACTGATAGTCTTGGTTACCTGGATGATAAACTCCATGACATTTCCAAAGGAGAATCTGCCTACCAGCATTTCGGGGAAATAGTCTTCACCCAGAATCATCCCGTATTGTTGGTCATCAGCATCATTCTCCGAGTATTCCGGTGAGGGAAAATATGCAGTCGGGATCGTGTAGATTGCGCTGGGATCACCCACATCTCCGAAGAGCAGGAGGTAGTCGCAATGATACTGGATATAGTGATTGGCTATAAACGTTTTAAACTGGTTTAAGGTTGTGCCGATATTGGTTTTATTCACCACATAGACTTCAAATCCAAGCTGCTTTTTCCACTTGATGAAGTCTGCCTGATATGGCTCAAGCTGAGAATGGGAAATGATCAACAGCCTGGGCCTGGATAGAGGGATGTCACGCAAATAACATGTATCCCAGTTGTCGGCGAGTGTCTTATACGCTTCGACAAATGCCGGAGAGACTCCCGCAGGGATATCAATGGGATCCGAACCTACAAGATCGAAGTCTATAGCGTCAAGGGTATAGACAAGATCATTATCGCTATATTGGGCAGCTATACGTACCGTAAAGCCATGAAACTCACGAAAGGTGAATGACTTTGCCAGGACAATTGTATTTTCACGTTGAGTTTGAGTCTTGTAGAGAAATGTTCCGTTGGAGTCGAAGACATTCCAGCTTACGCGGTTCAACTCCACGGCTGCGCTTTGAAAGGGCAAAGCAAAGGTCTTGGTGATGGAAGAGATAGTATCGAGACCATCATTGTTGTCAGCGCTGTTGTCTTCGGTCCGGGGGACTATGCGGACGTTCTCAAGCGAAGCACGAACACCCCATCCGGTGGTAGTAAATTGTTCCACACCTGTAGCCATTAACACGCTACAGGCCAGTAGTGAGGATAAAATAACGGCAAGTTTCATTATAACCTCCCCTATATTATTCTAGCTTAATGCACTATTCATTCCATTTGCGACAATTGTATTACATAAAACGACAAAGTATGCATTTAAAGACATAGTACAACCAGATAAGGACTTGAGCAGGTCTTGGCATGGTGTGGCAAAATATCCGCTGAGAACTCGAATAAATCTGCCAAAACTGTCCCTGGTTTTCAAAAATGTCCACCCTTAAGTATATAGGGGGGTGTTTGGATTAACGGATTAGCGGATTATCGGATTAACGGATTAACGGATTAGCAGATTAGCAGATTAACGGATTAACGGATTAACCAATCAACTGGTTAACTATCGGGAACTTGGCGCCGACAAAGTCAGCGAAACGACCGGCTGAAGCCAGTGGTACGACCTTAAAAAGCCAGGGTTACGGGGTGGTGCGGTACTGATATGTGATATCGGAGATAAGCATCGGCAATTATTCCTTGACACCGCATCACGGCTCAGAAAGTCTAGCCCGCAAACTGATATTACAAAGGAGACAGGCAATATGCTGAAAACTTCAATTGCCCCGGATGGCAAAGAGTATCCTCTGCCAACCGCCGAAGAAAGCGAAAAAGAACGTCAGATCCTGAAACAGATCACCGATGAGCAGCGCGCGCTGGGTCGCAAGATCGTAGCCGTGCAGGGCCTGGGATTTGTGGGCTGCGTCATGGCGACTGTGGTTGCCGATGCTGAAGACGAGAATGGCAAGCCGATTTATTATGTTCACGGGCACCAGCGAGCCTCCACCCGCTCCTATTGGAAAGTTCCCATGATCAATCAGGGAATCGCCCCGGTCAGCTCCTCCGACAAGGAAGTTCCGGAGATCTTCCACCGCTGCGTCGTGGAAAAGCAGAATTTCCGCGCCACGAGCGAGGATTTTGTCTATACACTGGTCGATGTGGTCGTGGTGGATATTCAGCTGGACGCGACGAAGCCTGCTTTCGGCGAAGCGGAAAAGGGCTATTGCGATGTCTCCGCCTTCCGTGAAGGAATGCGCACTCTGGGACGCAATATCCGTCCCGACTGCCTGGTTTTGGTCGAAACGACAGTCCCGCCCGGAACCTGCGAAAAGATAGTCAAACCCATTCTGGAAGAAGAATTTACAAAACGTGGAATAGATATAAAGCAGTATCCGCCGCTGGTGGCGCATTCTTATGAGCGTGTGATGCCAGGCGCGAAATACGTCGCCTCCATCCGGGATTTCTGGAGAGTCTTCTCCGGAGTCAATGAGAAGAGCATCGAGCTTTGCCGGGAGTTCCTCTCGAACGTGCTGAACGTCGAGGAATACCCCCTGACCCAGCTTGACCACACCAATGCCTCGGAGCTTTCCAAAGTCATGGAAAACAGCTATCGGGCGACCAATATCGCCCTGACCCTCGAATGGGCGAAATTCGCTGAGCAGATCGGAGTCGATCTCTTCAAAGTGCGCGACGCCATTCGTAAACGCAAGGGTACGCACGACAATCTCCTGCGTCCCAGCCTGGGCGTCGGCGGCTATTGTCTGACCAAGGATCCCGTGCTGGCAAACTGGGCGATGGGCGCGCTCTTCGGGCTGGAAGGTTCGCTGGATATGGCGATCCGTTCGGTTAATATCAACGACACCATGCCGCTGCACACGATCGAACTGATCAAGAAGGTTTATCCTGAGCTGCGCAATCTGCACATCTCGATCCTGGGTATCTCCTATCTGGAAGATCTTGGGGACACACGCCATTCTCCCAGCAAGACTTTGGTCGAATTCCTGCGCAAGGATTTTGCCCTGGTGCGGACGCATGATCCCTATGTGGAATCCTGGCCGGAACTGGAAGAATCTGTCTGCGAGAGTGATCTGAACGCGGTTGTCAATGACGCTGACGTCGTCGTCTTTGCCGTTGGACACGCGGAATATCGTAATATTGTTCCCGCTGATCTGGTCAAAGCCGTGGGTAA
>DAOPZE010000137.1:0-2880 GCA_035353255.1 Candidatus Cloacimonadota bacterium | reverse complement strand
GAACGACTTCCAGTCGATCTTTTTCTCCGATAGGGCGGAGGAGTGCGTCACCGACCTCAAATCCATGTTCCTGAACCAGCTAGAGTACTCCCTGGTCAAGGATACGACTACGGTCAAACCCTGGGACATTTACTACGCTCTCGCGACAACTTTGCGAACCAGGCTGATCGAACGCTGGCTGCGTACCCAGTATGAATACCGCAAGCAGGATGTCAAAAAAGTACATTATCTCTCGATGGAGTTTCTGATCGGCAGGCTCCTGGGCAACACGCTGATCAATCTGGACATGTATGATCGCTCCTATGACATGCTCAAGGGCATGGGTTACGCGCTCGAGGACATCGCAGAGCTCGAGCCGGACATGGGGCTTGGGAATGGCGGTCTGGGACGTCTGGCAGCGTGTTTCCTGGACTCTCTGGCTACGCATCAGTATCCTGCCTATGCCTATGGCATCCGTTACGAATTCGGGATATTCAAACAGAACATCGTGCAGGGATATCAAGAAGAAGAGCCTGATCACTGGCTGAAGAAAGGCTGTCCATGGGAGATCCACAGACCGGATATCACCTATAGGGTGCGCTTTGGCGGCAAGGTCGTCAGCGAACCGCGTCCGGACGGCACTCAGCACCACGTTTGGGTGGATACGAATGACGTCATGGCGGTAGCCTGGGACGTTCCGGTTCCGGGATACAAGGTCGATAATGTCAATAACTTACGTCTCTGGCAGGCAAAAGCCACAGATGAATTTGACTTTGACTATTTCAACAGTGGCGATTACGTTCGAGCCGTCGAGCAAAAGAACATCTCCGAGAATATCTCCAAGGTGCTTTATCCCAATGACAACGTGCATCTAGGCAGAGTTCTGCGGCTCAAGCAGGAGTATTTCTTCGTTTCGGCGACCTTGCAGGATATCATCGCTGCCTGGAAGCGGGATGAGGATAGTTTTTACGGTTTCCCCGAGAAGAACGCGATCCAGCTCAATGACACACATCCGGCGATCGCGATCCCGGAGCTCCTGCGCATCCTTATCGACGAGGAGCAGCTTAGCTTTGAGAAGGCGTGGGATATCACCCGCAGGACATTTAGCTATACGAATCACACGGTTTTACCCGAGGCTCTGGAAAAGTGGTCGGTGAGCCTCTTCCAGGAGCTGTTGCCGCGGCACTTGATGCTGATCTTTCAGATCAACAACCAGATCATGAGCGAGGTTAACGCATTGTACCCCGGTAACTTCGTCAAACTTCGAAACATGAGCGTGATCGAGGAGGAGCAGGAGAAATCCATCCGCATGGCGCAGCTCTCCATCCACGGATCGCACACGATCAACGGAGTGGCGGAGCTGCACACCAAGATCCTGAAGGAGAAGGTGTTCCCGGATTTCTATGAGATGGATCCCGGGAAATTCCAGTCCAAGACGAACGGGATCACCCCCAGGCTTTGGCTCAAGACCTCGAATCCGCTCTTGGCAAGCTTGATATCCGAGCATATCGGCGATGGCTGGATCCGTGATCTGGAAAAGATCCGCGGAATTGAGAAGTATCTGGATGATGCGGATTTTCGCGCCAGTTTCCTCGAGATCAAGCAGATGAACAAGAAGAATCTGAGCAAATATATTTATAAACACACCGGGATCCGCACCCGGAGCGAGATGATCTTTGATGTGCAGGTTAAGCGTCTGCATGAATATAAGAGGCAGTTGCTGAATGTTTTGGGCACGATCGCCAGATACTACCGGATCAAGGATAACCCTCAGGGGAGCTTTGTTCCACGTGCGGTGATCTTTGCCGGCAAGGCAGCACCGGGCTATTTCATGGCTAAGCGTATCATCAAGCTGATCAACAACCTGGGTGAGATCGTCAACCGTGATCCGGATATCGCTGACCGGTTGAAAGTGATATTCCTGCCAAATTACACGGTATCTCTGGCGGAGAAGATCATCCCGGCGACTGATCTATCGGAACAGATCTCCACGGCAGGATTTGAGGCCTCGGGAACGGGGAACATGAAGTTTGCCCTGAATGGCGCCTTGACGCTGGGAACGATGGACGGGGCAAACGTCGAGATGGCAGAAGAGATCGGCAGGGAGAACATGTTCATCTTCGGTTTGTCCGCGGATGAGGTAGTCGATCTCAAAGAACATGGCTATAATCCATTCGACTATTATCACAATGATCCGGAGATCAAGCGGGTTCTGGATTCGCTTCAAGATAACACCTGGTGTCCGGATGAACCGGGAATCTTTGAACCGCTGGTAAAATCTCTCCTGGAGCAGGGCGACCGCTATATGATCCTAGCAGATTTCCGCAGTTTTGTGGAGACATCCCTGGCGGTGGACGAGCTCTATAAGCAGCCGGATGAGTGGGCAAAGAAGGCGATCCTGAATATCGCCCGCTGTGGCAAATTCTCCAGCGACCGGACGATCAAAGAATACGCAGACGATATCTGGCATATCCATCCGGTGCATCTCGACCTGCATCAATAGACTATGAAACCCTTTCTGCTCCTTTGCCTGACCACACTGATCTGTCATCTGGGGGCGGGAGTGGTGATCAACGAGCTGTGCTATGACCCGCCGGGAAGCGATAGCGGATTCGAATGGATCGAGCTTTACAACAACGGCAGCAATACCATAAATCTCCAGGGGGCACTTATCCAATGCGGGGGGAGTTCTTTCGCGACGGTCTGCACTCTGCCCAATTTCCTCCTGCGACCGGGGAGATACGTCCTTATCGGTGAGGCGCAGGTTACCCAGGCTGCGATCATGGCGGAACTCGGTTTGCAGAATGGCGGAAGTGAGACGGATGGCGTGCGCTATGTTTCCCCTGACGGGATC
This sequence comes from Candidatus Cloacimonadota bacterium, assembly GCA_035353255.1. GTDB lineage: Bacteria > Cloacimonadota > Cloacimonadia > Cloacimonadales > Cloacimonadaceae > PHBP01. The sequence goes on along the minus strand of DAOPZE010000137.1, from coordinate 47 downwards.
ACAACGGATACGGTGCTTTACGACAGTCCCAACAGCCACAACCTTCC
>DAOPZE010000136.1:0-6200 GCA_035353255.1 Candidatus Cloacimonadota bacterium | reverse complement strand
GTTTTATCCTGTTGGGAAATGATTAAGTTAGACTAATCCAATCCCCAGTTTGTTTACCTTTTTTTGGATAAGTTCTTTAGTCAAGCGAAATCTCAGCAATTCAATATCTTTAAGTGATGTCTCTCCCTTTGGTATATGGTACGATTACCGTATGCCTCCCGTACGCCTACCGTATGATTGCCGTACAAAATATGAATATCATTCAGAATCCATAGCCGGGGAATTGGATCAGCTTATGATGTAGAGAAAGGCAGAAAGCAGGATTACAGCCTGATGGAAGATCACTCCTCAAGGCAATCTCTCAGCAGTTTCCTGCGATAAAATATCTTGACGATATTACATAAGCTGAATTGCCTTGCGAATATGGATAATATAATAATATTGGCTTTCGTTCTGATGTTTTGTTTGAGTGGAGTTCTCCTTGCCCGGGACATCCCCAAGCCTGAATCTTTTTGGAAAGACGGGGTGGCGATCCAGACCACCGCCCGCACGCCACAACCCGGTGAGAAATTCATCAACGCCAAAGTTGACGGGAAATGGAATCACTATTCCCTTGTGGACTTTCCTCCGGCGTTCTGGGAATGGAACAAAGAACGCAGGAAGGAATATCTCGATATCTTCCGTGAAATGCTGGCACAGGGACCCAATGCAACGCGTCAGCCGGAACTGGCGGGTCCGCATAACGGGATCATTGCCACCTATGGTGCCAGGCGGAAAGACAGCCTGTTCAAGCTGAATAACGCGATCAAGGGCATGGGATTTCTCCCCAAAGAAGAACTCCTGCCTCAGATCATTCAGCGGCTGGAATCGTCTCTCGAAGAGCCTCTGTCTGTGAAACTGGACATCCTCGATTCGCTCTATGCCAACGCTGAAACGATATTCTCTTCTGACCGGCTGGCGTCTCTGGAGCTTTACGCAGAGCCGGGATACCTGACTCAGACTTTCATCAACCAGATGGTAAATCCCTCCTGTGTGATCGTTTGGATGGATATTCCCACCTACAAGATCAAGTCGATTGTCCGGCTGCTTGACCCCAAAGACAGTTCTCTTTCGGACTATGAAAAGCTCTCGATCCGCTATATCAACCTGATGCACAGCTATTTCCACGGGCAGTTCCCCAAGGACTACATCGCCGCTATCTATTATAATGTGGAGGTCTATGACAGTTCTCCCGGGCGTAAGGATGCTCGGGGAACCAAGCTTACCCCCTGAAACAGATTGACAAAAACCTGACCCTATGGAATCTGGCGCTGCCAGGCGCAACGCAATGGCTGCTTGTGAACCATGTCAGGTCAGGAATGAAGCAGCATTAAGCAATGTCAGTCATGTGTAGTTGTCAGCCTGGCTTTTTTGTTTATTGGGTATGGAAATTGCTCAATAACTCAGCTGATAAATTTCCTAAAGGATCACCACATGAAAAAGTACTGCCTATTGCTGAGCATACTACTCGCCACGCTATATCTATCGGCTTATCCGGTTCAGATCAGAAGCTGGGATATCAACGGCGATATCAAGACTCTGAACGAAAAACACTATAGCATAGATCTGGTTAACCGCAATACCGGCACGATCATCGTTTATCTGAAACAGGATAATGATCTGTCTGAACTACAGGCTTTGGGCTTTTCCCCTGAACGGATGCCTGAACCGCATCTTGATTACGCCAGAGATCTTTGGGAAAGCACCAAAGATAGCACAGATCCGATGAATGCCTATTACTCCTACAGTGAATACATCACGTTCATGCAAAGTACGGCAGCTCAGTATCCCGATATCTGCCAGCTGGTTCAGTATGGCACGACTATTCAGAACCGGCCAATGTATTTCATGAAGATCTCGGACAACGTTTCGGTGGCGGAGAATGAACCGGAATTCAGGTACACCTCTTCGATCCATGGAGATGAGGTCGTTGGCTATGATATGCTGATCCGTCTCATCCAGTTGCTCACCTCTCAATACGCAACCAACACCCGGATCGCAGACATCGTCAATAACACTGAGATCTGGATCAACCCGATGTACAACCCTGATGGTTATGCCTTGCAGCAGAGATACAACGCCAATGGCATCGATCTGAACCGTAATTTCCCCATGCCTACGGGCAATCAGCATCCCGACGGGAATGAATGGGCTTCCGAGAACGTGGCATTCATGAATCATGCCAATGGCAGACACTTCATCCAGTCGATGAATTTCCACGGGGGAGCACTGGTCATCAATTATCCCTGGGATTATACTTACACGCTCGCGCCGGACGACGCGATGCTACAGGATATGTCTCTGACCTATTCGATACACAACAGCCCTCTTTACAACAGCACAGAATTCGAAGACGGGATCACGAACGGTGCGGCTTGGTACGTTATCACAGGCTCGCTCCAGGACTGGAACTATGGCTTGACGGATTGTATTGATATCACGGCAGAGATCGGCACGAACAAATGGCCGCCTGTGAGTCAGCTGGACACCTTCTGGAGCCAGAATCAGGAGTCCATGTTATCCTATCTGGAATATGCCCGTAAAGGCGTGTATGGGACCGTGACCAGTACCAGCGGAACGCCTATAGACGCGACGATCAGGGTTGCAGGAAATACGAGAGCTGTGCACACTGATCCGGCAGTGGGAGACTACCATCGTCTGCTCATGGGCGGAACGTATTCCGTCACCGCCTCAGCTCAGGGCTATATCGCGCAGACTTCGCAGGTGACGATTCCCGCCAATGGCAGCGCGAACCTCAATTTCATCCTGAATCCTGCCACGCAGACTACCTTTACCGGTATCGTGCGTGATGTAGATGGTTTTCCAATTCCGCAGGCAGTGGTTTCGATCGCCTCTGTACCTCCTGTGACCGCTACAACCGCAGTGGACGGTACTTTCCTGATCAATTCCATATATGAAGGCGCTTATCCGCTCACGATCACAGCGCCTGGTTTTCCTCCCTTCTCGGGTAGTCTGAGCATCACCACGGCAGACAACCATCAGGTTTTCATTTTAAGTCAGCCTGTCTTCAACGATGGATTTGAAAGCGGTATCGCGAACTGGACCGTGACATCACCCTGGGCAATAGCTTTGGATAGCGGTAATAACGTACTCAAAGACTCTCCCACCGGGAATTACGGCAACAACATCAACAAATCGGCGAGGCTCACAAACCCCATCGCCATGCAGAATATGACCAATCCGAACCTGACCTTCAGAGCCAAGTTCGCCCTCGAATCAGGATATGATTTCGTCTATGTGGAAGCGTCGCCCAATAACAGCAATTGGACGGAGCTCGGTAACCTTACCGGTACTCAATCGACCTGGCAGAATTATTCCTATTCTCTCAGCGCTTATGCCGGGCAGAATTGCTACATTCGCTTCCGGATCGTTTCCGATACAAGCGTAAATGCTGACGGTATCTCCATCGACGATGTCCAGATCACTGCCAATCAAGCTAACGTTGCCATCTACGGGGACGTCGATAACAACGGGCAAGTCAATTACACGGACTATAAAGCGGTTCTGGATTACACAGTTGGGCTTGATCCTCTGCCGACCATTGATCCGCTGCCCTGGACTACCACTCGTATCGAAGCCGCGGATGTGAACAATGACTCGATCGTCAATTCTCTTGATTCGTATCTTATCAGGAAATATACTTTAAACGCGGAGTTCCGCTTCCCTGCCCAGTCAGGGGACGCGTATTCAGCCGTTGATCCACAGATATCAGTCACTTCTCTGGAAGGGGTGGTGATCGAGCTTCAATTCCAGAATCCCGCAGCCGTGAACGCTGTGGATGCCACTCTCGGTCTTCCGGATGCTCTGGATATCGATAACGTGCTTCTGGCGGGTGAGTTCCTCGCCTCCCTCAATCCTGTTCTGAACAAGTATGCCGTGATCTGTGAAGGCATTACCCCGAACGGTATCGTCTTCGAGATCACTCCTCAAGCCCAGTCAACCGTATGCACCGGAACTGCTAATGGCTACGCTTTCTCCCAGTCTCTGAGCCTCAGCTCAGCCAGCAACGATCCTCAGACTCCCGGAGTGACGACCAGTCTGGAGCAGAACTATCCCAATCCTTTCAACCCTATGACCACTCTATCTTTCAATCTGGCAAAGGATAACAGCCCCGTCAGCCTGAAGATATTCAACTCCAAGGGTCAGTTGATCAGGAATATGGTAGAGGGAGTCCTCTCCAAGGGAGCTCATCAGCTTGTTTGGGATGGAACGGATGACCGGCACAACAGCGTCGGTTCCGGGATATACTTCTACACTTTGCGGACCGCAGATCATCTGGAAACCCGCAAGATGCTTTTGGTGAAGTAAGATGAAGCCACTCAGCTATATCCTCTGTGTGATGCTCTTGTTGCCGGTAATCCTGGCAGCCTGCAAGAAAGCCAGTCCCGAGATCGCACCGAGCCAGCTTCCCACCTTCCGCAAGGATGGGACTCTTGAGGTCATCGGAGCGGATGGAAAGACCAAAGCGACTTTTGACATAGAGATCGCTGACACGCAGGAGACCCTTCAGCAGGGGCTCAAAAACAGGGAAAGCATGGCCGATAATCAGGGAATGCTCTTCATTATGGACGGGGAAACCTCACATCCTTTCTGGATGCAGGATACCTATCTGTCTCTGGATATTATCTTTATTGATCATCAGAAGACGGTTTTCCAGATCGCGGAAAACACCAAACCATTCAGCGAGGATATGATCAATCCCACTAAGCTGAATAACTATACTTTCGAAGTGAAAGCGGGTATTGCCCGCAAACTGAATATTACCGAAGGAGACACGGTCAAGTGGCAAAGAAGCAAGTGATACGGGTTATCGTCAGGCTTTCGATCTTAGCAACGTTAATGGTTTTTATATCCTGCAAAGCCAGAGAGAATAAAGTGTCGAACAGAGAGCCGGGAGAAAAGGAAACGATCACCGAAGACGAATATACAGGCGCGGACACGACCGATTCCGGAAAGCCGGGTAAAGGCACCAAGGCGACGGGAAAGGTCAGCAGCACCATCGCCGATTACAAGTACACCTGGACAGATTCAAAGGACATCCCGCCTGTATTGATCATTGTGGATGACTTCGGCTATTCGGGAGGTTCCTTGCTGCAGGACTTCGCCGGCTTGCCAAGCCAGGTTGCCTTCGCCGTTATCCCCGATCTTCCTAACACTGTTGCCAGTGGACAGATCGCTGCTGCTAATGGACACGATGTCCTCATCCACGTGCCTATGGAGGCAAAAACCAGCCCGACCAGTCCCGGAATCAGATATATCAAGACCGGAATGCCAGCCGAGGACATCACGGCAATGCTCTCAGCCTTCAAGTCTCAACTGCCTATGGCGATTGCCGCGAACAACCATATGGGCTCGACCGCGACCGCTGATGAGGACGTTATGTCCGCTGTTCTCGATCACCTCAACGGCATGGGTATGTTCTTCGTCGATAGCGCCACCAGTGGGAACAGATTATCCTATAACCTTGCCAAGGCTCGTGGCTATAGAAGCCTGAGACGGGATATCTTCCTCGATGTTCCGGATAGCAAAGATGCCACCATCGCCGCTAAGATCCAGAGCCTGGGGAAGTATCAGGGCAGGGGCGAACCTGTCGTGATCATCACCCATTGCCACAACCGTACCAAACTGGAGGCTTTGCGGCAGTTCATTGCACAGATCCAGGCTATGGGCGTTCGTCTTATTTCTCTGTCTGAAGCAAAAACCATGGCATAGTTGCTTTCAATATCTATCGAAGCAACACAGAGACACAGAGCACCAGAGACACAGAGACACAGAGATCTTTTACTGTATCTAACATGTTAATCTGCTAATCCCTAAACACTCTATACGCTTAAAAAAGATCGATCAAACCCTCAAGAATCTATAGGATATCTCGGTCATATAACAACTAACCCACTAACCCACTAACCCACTAACCCACTGTCTTATCAATCAGCCTTCTCATCTGCAAATCCGCTAATCTGCTAATCATAAAGAAACCCTCATAAATATTAGGGGGGACAGTAATGCTAAACCGGGGACAGTTTTTGATCTTTTTTAGTATTTATAACTTTCAATCTTGTAATAATAGACCCACTATACAATTGCGAACCTAAGATATTTCAGGCTCTAATTCATAACAAGCGGTTGTACAATAGGGTGGGAAATTATGCTATTCCATAGAGCTTGGTAGGCTCTTAAAGAAGGCTCTCTTTCAAACT
>DAOPZE010000135.1:0-6211 GCA_035353255.1 Candidatus Cloacimonadota bacterium | reverse complement strand
TACGATAGCGATCCGATAACCTTTTGATACCAGATTTCCTTCGATGACTTTCATCTATATCTCCTTGCTGGGTACTACTCTTGCTAATCGAGTCAGTTTATTTGAGTGGCGTTTTTTATACAAGTCTTTTTTTTCTGAGTCACTTTCATCTGCCAAAGCACATCCTCAGCCCGGCTCAGAACGGAGGTCATTCGCATTTAAGAAATGGAGTTCATCCGCCGTAGCAGATCCTGAGATTTGCTCTGATCTTGAAGGGCGGAATGGACTTCATTTCGGACACTTGCCGGTTGTTAATCCAGCTGCTGTGCGTCATGAAGTCCATCCCGGCGCCGAGTCTATCTCTCTGTACAGAGTCTATTTAGCCGGGATGAACTCCAAACTCAGATCATCCGCAATTGCCACGCTGGGCTAAGGCAGGATGCTTGAGATTTGATAACTTGTTTATTTCTCATTGTCTTCCGGCTATCCCCTCTCTATCCCCTTACGTGATGACGTAAGATGATAGAGAGGGGATAGATAGGGGATAGGCAGAAAATGTGCAGAATCGATAAATCCCAGAACTACTCAATCACTAAAACAACTACCTGATCTCCTGCGTTTCCCGCACACTGGTTCCCCAGACCGGGCCGGGGGATTTATCGCAGATATCGGTGATCATGAGGGTGTGATCCCCCAGCTGGATGCGGTCGCCTACTTTGAGCAGGGCAAAGGAAGTCAGTTCACCGTTCAGGTAGGTTCCGTTGCGTGACTGGTTATCCTGCAGACACCATCTGTTGTTATTGCCGAAATTGATCATGGCGTGCCGCCGGGAAACATAGTCTTCCTCGACGCGGATATCGCAGATCTCATCCCGTCCGATCAGGATCGAGCGGGTATTGATGGGATCGAAGATCGTGATCTCCAGATCATCCGGTGTCGCGTCCGGACTGAGGTATTCCATCCTGATCCGGATGAAAGCTGATTCGAGCTGTTCCTGCTCCGGTTGGCTATCCCGTTTGCGGATCAGAGTATGCACGAAAAGCGGTTCATTGATATTTTTGGCTATAATGTGACGTCTGCGGATGAATTGGGGAATGACCGGGAAGCTCTCCGGTTGAAAACCAACGACGTTGTCCCTGACCGGCTCGGAAACGAGGATCTCCCCCGGCGCGCAAGCCGTTTGAATCCTGCAGGTGCGGTTCACGTGCTTGCCGAAGATATCCGCCTGCAAACCCTTCGCTTCGATCGCGACCGTTCCCATGTGAATCCCGGTTCGCAACCTGATCGGCGAGCCAAAATCAAAATCGAGAGCCAGGCAGGAGGCAAATTCAAGAGCAGCCTGCACGGCTGAGATAGGTTCCGCGAAAACCGCCAGAACGGCATCGCCCACGTATTTCAGCACCAACCCGCCGTAGCTAGCCACGAAGACTGCCTTGGATCTGTCCTCAAATCTGCCGATCAATTCCGTGATCTTATGGGCAGGAAGCTTTTCACATAGCCTGGTGTAGCCAACGATATCGGCAAACACAATGGTCAGGATGCAGGTCTTGTGCTGACTCCGGTACTGCTCGATCCTGTCGCCTTCATTCTGCATCAGAAAATGTAAATCCATGATGTTCTCCCATAAAAACAAGCTGTCATGAACGATATTAGTAGTCAAGAATTATCTCGCACGTACGGACGAATCATAACCCCGTATCAGAAATGATCGTGCAGAAAGGTCACTAATAATCCCACGCTGCTCAGGTGAGCTTGCCGAGGAGGCGCAATAAACCGTCCAGGATCGTATAGGGATGAGGGGGACAGCCGGGAATGAAGAGGTCGATCTTGAATAGATCGGTCGCTCCGTCATTGGTTTCCGGATGCCCGGCAAAGATCCCTCCGGATATGGCACAAGCTCCTACCAAGATCACGATCTTGGGGGCGGGGATCGCGTTGTAGGTCTTGAGCAAGGCTTCGCGCATATTGACGGTGACGGGGCCTGTGATCAGTATCCCATCCGCATGGCGGGGAGAAGCCACGAACTGGATGCCAAACCTGCCCAGATCATAAACGAGGGTGTTCAGGACATTGGTGTCCGCTTCGCAGGCGTTGCAGCCTCCCGCGCTGACCTGACGCAGCTTGAGAGATCGTCCGAAAACACGTTTGATCTCCTGATCCAGCTTTACGCCGAGTTTGCTGTATTCCCCAGTCAGAATCAGGTCCTCCCGGGATGAAACGGCAAGTTGATGTTCATGACTGAAGCTGATCGCTCCCTGAGAGCATATATCCGCACAGGCGCCACAGAAGATACAACGTCCGAGATCTAGGCTGATCCTACCTTTATCGAGCGTAATAGCATCCGTGGGGCAGGAATCCAGGCATTGGGAACATCCGGATGAGCAGTTTTGAGGTTTCAGGACGGGCACGCCCAAAAAGAGATCGGGGAGCTTTGGCGCTTCTTTCGGATACCTCGCGGTACGATAACCCTGGTTAAAGCGCGCTTTGAGTATTTTCAGCATGGGAAGCTCCTCATAGATCATGCCCGCAGTAGGAGAGGTTGAAACTCTTGTTGCAGAGGGGAAAATCCGAGATCTGCTCATCCCGGAGTGACAAAGCCAGAGCAAACCAGTTGTGGAATGAGGGATCGGTGACCTTGTAATGGGTCAGGTTGTTGTCAGTTCCGCTCAGTGCGACGTGGCAGATCTCTCCGCGCCAGCCTTCCACCAGCGAGACAGCTATCTGATCCGGCTGAAGCGGTGCCAGATCCTGCCGCACGGGTTCATCCATGATCACCTTCAGGGCTCTGAGGATAAAATCAGCCGAATATTTGATCTCGAACCAGCGTAAACTGGCACGGGAATACACGTCTCCGGAGGGCATGGTGACTCCCGGTGATTCGAGGAACATATAGGCACCCCAGGGATGCTCGCAGCGCAGATCCCGCGGAACGTTGCTGGCTCGCGCAGCCATCCCTACCAAGCCCAGATCGAGAGCTGCACGGGTGCTGACGGTTCCGGTTCCCTCCAGCCTGGTCATGACCGAAGAATTCTCCCAGAGCAGATCGACAGCTTCGCCTATCGCTGAGATGTAGCCGGGGAGATCACGAGAAATGCTCTCCAGTACAGCAGAGGAGATGTCTTTGTTTAGACCACCGGGACGGATCAGATTGCGGCCAAAGCGATTACCGCAAAGCCGGGCTGTGAGATTCAGGATATCGCCCCGTAACCTTCCACAATAGGAGGCTGTGGGCAGAAAACCGACATCGCCTGCAATAGCTCCGAGATCGCCGGTGTGATTGGCTATGCGTTCCAATTCCAGAGCGATGGCACGGATCAGCTGGCTTCGCGTTCCGGCAACGCTACCTGAAAGAGCCTCCAGGTTCATGGCATAGGCGCTGGCATGGCCGATGCTGGTATCGCCCGCCATAGTTTCGGCATAGTGGACATTGCGTTTGGATGCTCCCCGGCAGAGGGCTCGTTCGATACCACGATGCTGGTAACCAAGCTCGATCTCCAGATGCAGAACGGTTTCGCCCACGCATTGAAACCGAAAATGACCGGGTTCGATGATGCCGGCATGAACTGGTCCGACTGCGACTTCATGGACTTCATCACCCTCGACCTGGAAGTAGTCGGTGACTCCGGGACGGATAACTGCGTCAGAATATACACTGCCATTGTATGGGCTGTGGAAGCGGATGGGCTTGAGCCAGGGATGACCCTGGGGAGTGACTCCCCATTCTTCGTGGAGTTCGCGCTCGAACCAGTGCAGTTGCGGGATGTCCGGAGTCAAAGCCGGATACTCACCTCTGGCAGTGGTGGAGAGTATCTCCAGGCTTCCCAGCGAGTCATGAGCCAGGACGGTATAGATGACCAGATCATCACTCACGGGAACGCCAAAGAAGGAAGCGACCCGGGAGCCTCCGGCGATCAGAGAGATCAGTTCATGGCGGAAATCCGCCATGGTAAGCCGGGGGATATCTGATAGGGGAAGCGACTGACCGTTGCGGAGCAATGCTCTGTTCATGGCTTGACTCCTTCGATGAGCTGAACCGCGTTGGAGATCGCCTGCCATAACCAGTGAGGGACGTAGAATCCCAGCGCGAGCAAAATGACCACCAGGATAAAGATAGGGATCACACCGCTGCGATTCTCACGTTTAACGGCGACGTCCGGTTTGCCGAAGTACATCTTCAGGAACATGTTTGCCATTCCGATAAAAGCCAGGGTCAGGAACAGCATGAGGAGTCCGAGCACGAGCCACATTCCCAGGCTGGAAATGGCTCGGATGATGGTGAATTCACTGATGAAGATGCCCAGAGGTGGTGATGCAACGACACCGAGGAACCCGGCAAGCCAGAGGAATCCGGTGATGGGCATGCTCTTCCCCAGTCCGGTGATGTGGGAGGCGAGCTTGGTGTGATAGCGGGAATGGATATTGCCGGCAGTGAGGAAAAGCATGGTTTTGGCGACGGAATGATTGATCAGATGGAGTATTGCGCCTAAGGCTCCCAAACCGCCGATCCCGGTTCCCAGAGCCAGGATACCCATGTGCTCGACGCTGCTGTAGGCAAGCATACGCTTATAATCGGTCTGTCCCAGGATGAAGATGCTGGCAACTCCGATCGAGAGAAGTCCGAAGAGAATGAGCAGCTCCTGCCCGAAGAGCGCTTTCCCCGCGGCGGCGTTCAACTGCTGAATCCTGAGGATACCCAGGAAGGCGCAGTTCAAGAGAGAGCCGGAGAGCAGGGCGGAAACGGGTGAGGAAGCTTCGCTGTGGGCTTCGGGTAACCAATTGTGCATCGGAGCGAGACCCATCTTGGTGCCATAGCCTACCAGCATCAGAATGAAAGCCAGTTCCAGCCATCTGGGATTGAGCAGGGAAGCATTATGGAGCAAGGCGGACATGGTCAGATCCTGCATCCCAGCCGGTAAGCCAAGACCGAGGAAAAAGATCCCCGCCAGGGCGATGGCGATGCCGACGGAACAGAGAATCAGATATTTCCAGGCAGCGGCAAGGGAATTGCGATTGCGGTGATAATAGATGAGCGGCGCACTCGCCAGAGTCGTGGCTTCGATCGCCATCCACTGCATACCCAGATGCTGACTGAGGATGGACATGCTCATGGTCGCCAAGAAGATCAGCATGGTTCCGGTAAACACCGATTCGGAAGTGTTATTCAGCCTTCCTTCCTCTTCCGGGAGAGGTCCCTGATCGGCAGGTTCACGCGCCACATAGCCACTTCCATAAACGCTGACGATGAAGAAAAGAAAACTGGTCAGAGGCAGAAATATAACCGATAGGGCGTCTATCCCGATCCATGAGGATGAGGGAACCTGAGGTGGATATAGCGCTGCCTGCAGTGATAGGGCAAGATGGACGAACGCGGTCAGGATCCACAATTGACGGCGAAGCTTGTTCGCGGAGATGAACCAGGAGATCACTCCAATAACAGCGGGAAGCAGGATCAAAATCAGCAGGAGGGTCATAATTTGGGTGAATCTCCCTCGGAAGCCTCATCACTGAGGATGAAGCCGTCCACTTCCGTATGCTGAAACTCACGATCCAGATGGAAGACCAGGTTGCCCATCAGGAATACTCCCACAAACACATCCAGCAGAATGCCGAGTTCGACCATCAGAGGCACTTCCAGACTGATACCGATTCCCAGAGCATAGATGCCGTTCTCCAGCACCAGATACGCCAGCGACTGCATGATCGCCAGGCGCCGGCTGATCATCAGGAAAAGCCCGATAAACATCATGAACATCGCCATGGTGACGATCAGCAGGGAAGTTCCAGCGGGGAAATCCATCCTGATTGTGAGCCAGGCTGAGAACGCGAGGAGCAGGACACCGGCAGGTAACGACGCGCCATAGGAAACGTAAGGGCGGACATCCCTCTGAATGCCGGTTTCCTTAATTACTTTCAGCATCAGCAGGGGCAGAACGATGCCCTTGAAGATGATACCGCTCAAGCCCAGGATGATGATCGAGAGACTTAAGTGATCGAGACTTTTTAATAGCGGCAACAAACCAAGGAACAAGCCCTGCATTGCCACGACTCCGATCACCGTTCTTAGTCTGGACGAACTGAGCAGGAACATCGTGGAGAGGATCAGGATCACCGGGATGACATGCCCGCAGTGCAGCCAGGTCTGGCGCAGAGCATGCCAATAGCTGTCACGCAGCCTCTCGTCGCGCGCGCCCCACGGGGCCACGAGCGCTGCCAGGCCAAGCAGACCACCCTC
>DAOPZE010000134.1:0-6346 GCA_035353255.1 Candidatus Cloacimonadota bacterium | reverse complement strand
TCTCTATCCCCTTACGTCATGACGTAAGATGATAGAGAGAGGATAGCAAGATGATTGCGAGATAAGTAGAGGCGACATCCTGTCGCCTTAGTTCCGTTCAGCCGGGACTCGCAGCATTGCGTTAGTACTTACGATCGGATCGGGATGAAGCCCCACCAGCACGAAAAAGGTTGACAGACATGGCTACGATCAGAGACTTGTGAACCGTGGCAAGGTTTCAACAACTTGATGCTGAAGGCTTGTCTGATCAAGATAAGGGAGATGAACCATGATGCCAGGGCTATTAACCAATAATGTATTCTTGGGCACAACGATCTGCCTGCCGGGGCAGCTGATGGATCTGGTATCCTGGTATTTACATCCTCCAAAAGCTGATCATCCCCGGATTTCTCCCTTTACTACTATAAACACTGATGCCTGAAATCAAGCTTACCACTCCGCCCATCCTCCAGCCCGTGAAGTTTCTCAAGGGGGTGGGGGAGGTGCGCGCCAGACTCTTGGCAAAGCTGGGGATCATCACCATCCTCGATCTGATGGAGTACTTCCCCGTGAACTACATCAACCGGCAATTGCACGCCTCGCTGAAAGATATCCAACCCGGGGACAGAGTTTCACTCACAGCCCAGATCAGTTGGGTGGATATCCGACCTACCAAGGCGGGAGCAAAGATCCTCACCATCGGTGTGACGGATGGAGTCTCACCCTTGATCTGCAGTTGGTTTCACTTCCCTCCGAAGTTCGAGGAGCAGTTCAAAGCCGGTTCACTGATCTGGCTGAGTGGGACGATCACGGAATATCAGGGACAGCCCCAGATGCTGCATCCCGAGACGGAGATATTGGAAAGCGCTGAGGACGAGGAACTTGACTGGTGGAAGAGTCGCCCGACCCTGCCTGTCTATGGTCTGACTGCCAATCTCACCCAGAAGTATCTGCGGCGGCTGGTCTATCAGGCGTTTTCCACATACGCTTCGCAGATCGAGGAAAACCTCCCGGAAGAACTTATACTCCGGCATCGTTTCACTGATCGGAAAACCGCGCTCCAGAAGATGCATTTTGGCAGTGATCCACAGGATATCGAGCAGGTTCGCAAACGCTTTGCTTATGAAGACTTGCTCTTCAGCCAGATCCTCTGGGCACGGCACAGATATTATCATGACAACACCCACGCCGGGATCGCTTTCGAAGATAGATCCGAACTCAAGACCAAGCTCTACAGGAGCTTACCATTCACGCTAACGGGTGCGCAGGTCAAGGTGCTGCGCGAGATATATGCGGATATGCGCTCCGAAAAACAGATGTCACGCCTCTTGCAGGGGGACGTCGGCAGCGGCAAGACGATCGTGACCCTCTTTGCCATGCTCCTGGCGGTCGATAATGGCTATCAGGCAGCACTCATGGCTCCGACTGAGATCCTCGCGGATCAGCACTTCGAGAATATCTCCAGGCTGGTTCAAGACTTGCCGGTAAAGGTGCTCCTGCTCAAAGGCGGCACCTACAAGGGTAAAGCTCAGCAAAAGCAAGAGATCGCTGAGGGCTTGGTCAATATCGTCATCGGCACGCACGCGCTCTTGCAGTGTGACGTAGTTTTCAGTAAACTCGGCTTTGTCGCGGTCGATGAACAGCATCGCTTCGGGGTCGAACAGCGCGCTTTGCTCGCACGTAAGGACAGGCATCCGGATCTTCTCTATCTTTCCGCCACTCCGATCCCCAGATCACTCTCCATGACCGTCTATGGTGATCTGGAACTCAGCATTCTGGACGAACTGCCTCCGACCCGAAAGCCCGTTCAGACCTACGTCCGTTCGAATTCTAAGATCGATCTGGTCTATAACGAGACTCGCAAGGAATTGGAAAAGGGCAGACAGGTCTATATCGTCTGTCCCTTGGTGGAAGAATCGGACAAGGTCGAATTGCTGGACGCGGAACGCTTGTTCAAGCATATCTCGGAGAAGATCTTTCCTCAATATAAAACCGCCATCCTGCATGGAAGAATGTCCGCCAGGGATAAAGAACAGATCATGCTTGGCTTCAAGAACGGCGAGACCCGCATCCTGGTCTCCACGACGGTTATCGAAGTGGGCGTGGACGTCCCCAACGCGAGCGTCATGATCGTGGAACACGCGGAACGCTTTGGTCTGGCTCAGTTGCATCAGCTCAGAGGCAGGGTGGGACGCGGCGCTGATCAGGCATACTGCTACCTCATCCAGCATTTTCCTATCTCCAATGTGGCACGCGAGAGGCTCACGACCATGTCCGGCACGACGGACGGTTTCGTCATTGCGGAGAAAGATCTCGAACTGCGTGGTCCCGGCGAGCTTTTCGGCAAAGAACAATCCGGCATCCCACGCTTCCGCTTCGCCAATATCATCAGAGATCAGGATCTGCTCAAACTGGCGCGTATCGATGCCTTTGAGATCATCACCTCAGATCCAGAACTCAAACAGGAGCGATATTGCCTTCTGGCAAAGAAATACAGCCAGAGCTATTCCCGGAAAGAGGAACTTATCCTCTATTAGGAACGCAACTTGCTAAAAGATATTGACTAAATAGCATGGTTCAAATTACCGTGATAAAAACTATAAATACCTGAGGTGCAAATGAAGAACTTGATGACAGTCCTGATGCTGATACTTGGTATCGGTATCTTGTCAGCGCTCGAATTTGACCCCGATTACTTCTATTCACGCTCGATCATTGGGTGTTTCACGAAAGAAGCAGTCGGCAATTTCGAAGGCAAGCTGAATTATACGATCGAGGACGGTGTGGTAAAGACCGGCCTTAGCTCCTTTGATCAACTCGCGAAAGAGTATCAGATCACAAGTCTCGAACAACTCTATCCCTACGTCAAAGTTCCGGAATGGAATGACAAAGGGATGTATATACAGAACATCTACAGGATCAAGCTAGCTTCGGACGACAGGATCGGACAGGCTCAGGCTGCTCTGGAAAAGGATCCCGCGCTTCATTACGCGGAGTTTGAGACCATCAATCGTGAGAGATGGCTTCCCAATGATCCTCTGGTCTCTCAGCAGTATGCGCATGCCCGCATCCGCAGTTATGAAGCTTGGGATTATACTCTCGGCAGTCACGACGTCAAGATCGCCATCTGTGACTCAGGCGTGAAGTGGAATCATCCTGATCTTCGCGCGAACATCTGGGTAAATCCAGCCGAATCACCCGGTATGACCATCAACTGGGATGCCGGAACGATCAGCGGTGGCAACGGTACTGACGCCGGCGAAGGCGGAAACAAGGTCGACGACCTCCTGGGCTGGGACTTCTTCAGCAATGACAACAATCCTTACCAGAACTGGGCTTACAATGACCATGGAACTCACGTTGCCGGTTGCGCCGCCGCGGTTGGCAACAATAGTATCGGTGGCTCCGGAACCTCGCCCATCGCCTCCATCATCAGTTGCAAAGGTGCTTCAAACACCCAGAACTCCACCGGTATTTCCTATGGTTACGACCAACTGAAGTATGCTGCGGAACTCGGTGCTCCTGTGATGAACGCCTCCTGGGGCGGACCCGGCACAGGCGCGTATCCGAACCAGATCGTGAACTATTGCTCAGCTCTTGGTGCCCTGCTAGTCACCGCCGCCGGTAATGACAACACCGAGCATACCACCAGCTATCAGGATTATCCTTCGGATTGCACAGCCGCCCTTTGCGTCGCTGCTTCCGGAGCGACCGATCTGAAGACATCTTTCTCAGACTATGGCTCAACCATCGACATCATGGCTCCCGGAGAAGGTATCCTCTCCACGATCATCAGCAACAACGGTTATGATGCCTACGACGGAACCTCCATGGCATCACCGATCGTTGCCGGCGTCGCCGCGCTGGTCAAATCTGTCGAGCCCGGCCTCACCGCTCCTCAGCTTCGTCAGAGACTGATGGACACGGCAGATTACATCTATGACGTCAATCCCAATTACGTTGGCAAGCTTGGCAGCGGACGCGTCAATGCCTTTGCCGCTACCATGTTTGACAAGGTTCCCTATATCACCATCGAAGAAACCAACCTTCAGGAAGTCTCCGGCGACGGCGATGGCGTTCCCAATCCCGGTGACGTAGTTCAACTCAAAGCATCTCTGAATAACTATATAGATCCTTACACCGGACTGTCCTGGATGACAGCCACAAACCTCACCGCGACCCTGCGTTGCAATTATCCCGGCGTGACGATCATAGATTCCGTCGCGACCTACGGAACTCTCACCGCGGGCAGTTCTCTCTGGAACAATGCCCATCCCTTCAAGTTCAGCACGGTCAGCGCTCTTCCCTCCGAGCCGATCCCCTTTGAACTGAGAGTCACCGCCAATCCCAGCGCGACCTTCCCCTATGCGAAGTCCCTGCCGCTTTCAATTTCCCTTTCTCTTGTCCAGGCAGGCTGGCCGGTCAATCTCTCCGGAGCCTCGACATGCTCTCCAGTGCTTTACAACCTCGATGCCCAGCCGGATCGTGAAGTCGTCTTCGGCGACCAGCTTGGCAACATCCATGCCAAGAAGACCAACGGCACGACCAATCTTCCCGGATTCCCGATCAGCGTCGGATCGGCTCTTGTCGGTTCGATCGCCATGGGCAACGTCAATTCTGACAACCTCTGGGAATTTGCCACTTCCACCCAAGCCGGGAACACGGTCCTCTTCAATCAGGCAGGAGCCACTTTGTGGAGCAACAATGCCGGCGGAACACTTCGCAACGGACCGGTCATTGCCAAATTGACCCCTTCGGGAAGCGCTAAGGTCATCACCGTGACTCAGAGCAGCATCCTCAACGTTTACAATGGCGACGGAACCAACGCCACGAACTTCCCCGTCACCCTTGGTGGCGCGGTTCTGGCTCCTCCGGCGATCGCTGATCTTACAGGCGACGGCAACATGGAGATCATCGTTGTCACGCTTTCCGGAACGCTCTACGCGATCGATCCTCTGACCGGACAAAACATCGCGAACTTCCCAGTCACCCTCAGTGGTGGCTCACAGAATGGTATGACCATCGCCAACATCGATGCGGATCCCAATCCTGAGATCCTGATCACGACCAGCACCGCCGGTTATTTCTACGCGATCAATCACGATGGCAGCACTCTCTTCCAGAAGAATATCGGACAGCAGATCAAGACCTCTCCTGTGGTTGCCAATGTTGACAACGCCGGTTCCAAGGAACTGATCGTCGTGACTGCGCCCGGTAATATCTTCATAATGAATCCCGACGGCACGAACCTTGCCGGAATGCCCATATCGATCGGTACCGCAGTCGAATGCACACCCGTGGTTGCCCGTTTCGACGGGATCGACAATGCCGGCATCATCTTCGGCGACACCAATGGCAAGCTCCATTCCATCCGCAAAGACGGCACAGAATCGCCAAACTTCCCCTATTCTCTGGGTGGTAACATCAAGGTCTCTGCCGCTATTTCCGACATTGATAATGATAATGACATCGACATCGTTATCCCGGATAACACCGGCTACTACGTCGTCGATATCAAGCGTCCCGCCCAGTCCATCGAGTGGGAAGCCTATCTTGGTTCCTGGAACAGATCCGGTAATATCTACCAGCCCACACCCAACAACGATCCCGTTGTGCCGGCTGCCTTTACCGAATTACATTCGAACTACCCCAATCCCTTTAATCCAAGCACCACGATCAGCTTCACCCTCGCTGCCGATTCCCCTGTGACCATCGAGATCTTCAATCAGAAAGGTCAGTTGGTGAAAACCCTGGTCAATTCCTCCTATACAAGCGGCACGCACAATGTCGTCTGGAATGGAACTGACAACAACGGCAGGATCACCTCCAGCGGGATCTACTTCTACAAGATGCACGCGGGAAGATTCTCCGATACCCGTAAAATGATCATGATGAAATAAATATCATAAACACAATACAGTTAAAGCTCCGGGAGACCGGAGCTTTTTTTGTTTTTGGTCTATTTCTTCCCCGGGATATTATCCGAAGATCGTTGCAAAAACCCGTAACACCGGCTTCAGCCGGTCGATGCATTGACTTTAGTCGATGCGTGCTCTAGTCACTTTCTACCATTAACAGATGGTTAGGGGTAGATGAGCGCGTAGGTGCGGGATCAATCCCGCACGACGACCGGATGAAGCCAGTGTTACCAATTTCTGAATACCCTCATTCATCATATGCACATCCAAACCTCAGGTTTTCCGGCTATCATCTGCCTATCCTCTCTCTATCATCTTACGTCATGACGTAAGATGATAGAGAGAGGATAGCCGGATGATGAGGTTATGAAACACAGAGAAACAGAGACACGGAGACTCAGAGAATAAAAAAGAAGATCAAAAAAGAGTAAAAGAGCTAAAGAGGAAAG
>DAOPZE010000133.1:0-6395 GCA_035353255.1 Candidatus Cloacimonadota bacterium | reverse complement strand
AAAAGGCGCTGAGATGATCGTAGCGGCGGTCGCCGTACCGCCGTTCCCGTGATAAAAACGCTGTGTCCATGCGAAAAAAGGCGCTGAGATGATCGTAGCGGCGGTCGCCGTACCGCCGTTCCCGTGATAAAAACGCTGTGTCCATGCGAAAAAAGGCGCTACGGCGAGCGCCTATACAGAGAGCAGGGCTTCATGTCCAGATAGAAAAGCACCGCTCTCGCAAAAAAACTTGACCGCTGCGGATATGTCCATAAACAGGTAATAATCCCAATTGTGGGACTGAATGACCGAATGGAGATCAGGATGAAAACAGCATATGTATTCATTATTATCATCAGTATAACGAGCCTGTTCGCGGCAATGCCTCCACAATGGAACGAGTTTCAACGTGATCTGGGGATCCAGGCAGCCTCTTTCAGGGATCTGCCCAACCAGAAGGTGACACCGCAAAAGGACACCCGCAACTACAACATCGGCGATACTGAGGTCTTTTGGCGCTGGAATCTCTCCGTGATGCCTCCGACCTGGAATCAGACCACGGCGACCTGCCGGGCGGTGGGTGAGCATTGCTATGTCTTTGTGGCAAATAGCGATTGGGGATCACACATGACCCAGGCAAACGTCGATGAAGTTCTGGCACGCCTGGAGGACAGCACTCCCAACGATCCCACCCGTGGCGCCATCGAGATGGACGTCGATCTCTTCGGTCCTGTCCCCAATGTATTGGATAACGATCCCAAGCTGATCGTCTTCTATTCCGCGCTCGGCTCCTTCCAGGGAACATCGTTCGACGGTTATTTCAGCCCCTACAATCAGGTGACCGAAGCTCAGGCGCAACAGATGAATCCCTCCGGTCACAGCAATGAATGCGAAATGATCTATATGACCTGCTATCCGCTCGATCCGGTAGCTCCGGTAAGGCTTTCCGTGCTCTCGCACGAGCTCCAGCACCTGATCCATTGGGGAATGGACGCGAATGAAGAGACCTGGCTGAACGAAGGTTGCGCGGAACTTGCCATGGTGGCTTATGGAGTGCCCGACCCGATTACGGGATTCCCCACCAATCCGGACAACAATCTTACGGCATGGAATCAGTCCTTTTCGGACTATGTGAAAGTCATGCTGTTCTTTACTTATCTGCAAGAGCACTTTGACGATACGGGCATGATCAGCAGTCTGGTCGCCTCTCCCGAGAACGGCATGGCATCCCTGGAGACGAAGATGGCGCTGTATTATCCGCTGGTGACTGTGCCGGAGCTGATCCGGCTCTGGACGGTGGCGAACTACCTCGATGAGGTAAATGTCCTGGGCGAAATGTATAATTATGAACAACTTAACCTGCCAACGTTCAGTTCTGTTTCGGTCAATCAGTATCCTTCGCAGACCAATCAAACACTTCAGGCTTTCGCGGCGGATTATCTGCGCTATACGGTTCCCGCAACGAACTCAAGCTTCTTTGTGGAAGCCAGCGCACCAGTCTATGTGAGCGCTCTCGTGTATAATGCTCAGGACGTATGCGTCTCTATGGCAGTTCTTTACGGAACTGAAGTAGGCTGGGGCGCCTTGCCCGCAGGCGCCGCGAAGATCGTCTTCGTGCTGACGAACTCGCATAGCACAGGCGTCACTTATAGCTATCTGACGGCTCCGGTCGGGATCACAGACCCCCTACTTCCTCCGGCACAGCTCAGCCTCGAAACATATCCAAATCCTTACCAAACCGGCGCAGCGGCTTTGACGATCAAAGCCGGAAGCGGCAATCAACCCAGCGAACTCAGCATCTATAACCTGCGCGGACAATTGATCCGCAGCCTGAAGCTCTCCGGCGGCGCGCAATCCCTGGAGTGGGATGGCAAGGACACGGAAGGTTGCGAGACGGCTGCCGGTGTTTATACCCTCGTGCTGCGCTCAGGGAAAAGTTCTCTGAGCAAACGCATCACGATCCTGAATTGATAATAAATACTTGGGAGAAATAGATGAAAACATGGATACTGATCACGTTGATAGTGTGTCTTCTGCTTCTGGCAGCCTGCGCTCCCGGAACGGAAAGGTTCAAGGATAAGGACAAGCCGGCAGGCTTCTTCTGGGGGATCTGGCATGGCTGGATCGCACCGGTGAGCGTTGTCTGGCAGTTATTTAACCCCAGCGTGCGGATCTATGAAGGCAATAACGCAGGCTGGGCTTATGATTTCGGCTTCTATATCGCCGTCGTGGGTGGTTTTGGCAGCGCTGCTCTGAGCCGTAAACGCAAGAAATGCAAGAATAAGGACTGAGCATCGGGTGCTTTCCGGCTACCTCTATCTCTTGCTGACCGCGGCGATCTGGGGCTTTGCCTTTGTGGCGCAACGCCTCGGCAACGCCAGTCTGGATCCTTTTACCTATAACGCTCTGCGTTTTGCGCTGGGGGCTGTGTTCATCGGAGTGGTGAAGCTCCTGCAGCCTTCCGGCATGGATTCCGCCAGCTCGACCGTCAAGGCTGTTCCGCATCGTTCCCGCTTGGTATCGCCGCTCGGACTCGGCTTGCTGCTCTTTATGGCTTCCTCGTTGCAGCAATGCGGGATGCTTTGGACAACTGCCGGAGCGGCTGGTTTCATCACGGGGCTCTATGTCGTAATCGTTCCGCTTCTGGGTATCCTGCGCCGGCAGAAACTCTCCGGCCTGATGTGGGTCTCTTCTCTTTTGGCAGTAGTAGGTTTGGGCTTGATCAATGATTTCTCTGACCTGAACGTTTCGCTGGGCAACGCTTTGGTGCTGATCGGAGCTTTCTTCTGGGCTGGACACGTGCAGATGATCGATAAACTGCGGCAAGATCATGAGACGCTGGAGCTTGCCTTTGATCAATATGCGATCACGGCACTGCTGAGTTTGGGCTGCGCTCTGGTCTGGAATCTGGTCAGATCACCTGGCTACCTGATCTCCCCCGAGCTCTTTCTGGCAATAGCCAAAGCTGCCATGCCCATCGTCTATGGCGGGATCTTCTCCGTGGGCATTGCCTTCAGTCTCCAGGCATATGCTCAGAAACGCGTGGCTCCTGCCAAAGCAGCCGTGATCCTCTGCAGTGAGGCGATCTTTGCCCTATTGGGCGGCTGGTGGATCCTGAGCGAGGTCGTAAGTATGACCATGCTCGCCGGAGCAGCGTTGGTTCTCCTGGCAATGCTCCTCGCCATCAGGATGTAGGGGCGGTCGCCAGAACCGCCCTGATACTAGCGGATAAGTTCTAGACTGTTCTCAGTGACTCGATATTCTCTTTCGCTCCGGGAACGTTGGCAATGATGAACTGGCTCTTCTCGCAGGGGAATTCAGCGCATTCCGCACAGGTTTTGTAACCCTTGCTCACGGCACAGGCACGGATCGGGCAGTTGTTGCACCAGGCAAAGTGTGTCCCCTCTTCGGTACAGCCGACGCAATTGATATCCGCGGCAGTGAGGCTGGCGTCATAGTTCTTGGACCAGCGTACGGCAATGTCTGCCTTTCTTTCCAGGTCTCCTGAAAGTGTGGCTTCCCGGCATTCGCAGGTAAAGCAATCTAGCCCGCAGGCTGAGATAAGTTTTGACATGGTTACTCCTTCTATGTGGGTTAGTGTGTTAATAAGTTAGTCTGCTCATTTGACTCAACGCATCTAAGCTCCTCTGTGAATACATCTCTTTTTTGAGCTTCTTGTCACGGGGAGCGTTCTCCAGCGGAGGCAGGATGCCGAAATTGGCGTTCATGGGCTGAAAACTCTGTTCAGAAGGCGTGATCAGATGCCTCCAGAGCTGACCCAGGATAGTCTCTTCCGGTAGCATAGGCAGTCCGGAGTCCAGAATATGCCCGAGCAGCGTGGCAATGCCGATGCTCTCGACGTAGCCCTCGACGCCGCTGAGCTGCCCCGCGACATAAACCTTGGGATTACCCCGCAGCGATAGATCGGGATTGAGCAACGCCGGTGAGTTCAGATAAGTATTGCGGTGGATCGAGCCAAAGCGGTGGAACTCAGCCTGTTCCAAGCCGGGAACCAGCCGGAAGATACGTTTCTGCTCAGGATATCGCAGCATGGTCTGGCAACCGACGAGGTTGTATGACGTTCGCTCCAGATTCTCTGCCCGAAGTTGAAGCACCGCAAAGGGTTTCCTGCCGGTGACGGGACTCTCCAGCCCCATGGGTTTCATCACGCCATGCCGCAGCGAGTCGATCCCTCTGCGGGCGATCTCCTCGACAGGCATGCAGTTCTCATAGAAAGAGAAACGCACATTCTCGAAGAACTTGCTCTCAAACTCATGCGCCTCATGCTTTTCACCCTCGATCAGGGCATTCACGAAGCTATAATACTCGTCTTTATCAAAGGGGCAGTTCAGGTAATCCGGATCACCCTTGTCATACCTGTCCTTGCTGTAGATCTTGTTCAGATCGAGGCTCTGCGCCTCAACGACCGGTGCGATGGCATCGAAGAAATAGAGATGCTCACTGCCGATTATTCCGCTAAGAGCCTCCATCATGCTTTCCGAAGTGAGCGGACCAGTCGCCAGGATCGTGAGCTCATCCGGTAGAGCTTTGACTTCCTCACGGATCAGCTCGATACTCTCTTCCGCTTCCAGAGCTTGCTGAACCCGCGTGGCGAACATCAGCCTATCCACCGCCAGAGCCTGTCCGGCGGGAACCATACACTCCCCGGCAAGTGGCAGGAGCGCGCAGCCCAGCATTTCCATCTCAGCTTTGAGCAGCCCCGAAGCTGTGTCCAGCCTTAGAGATTTGAGCGAGTTACTGCAGACCAGTTCCGCAGCCAAGCCGGTTTCGTGCGCCGGAGTTTGCTTTCCGGGACGCATTTCGTAGAGACGGACTTTCCAGCCACGCCTCGCCAAAAACAAGGCTGCTTCCGACCCCGCAAGCCCTGCACCGATGATGTTTATCTCTTTTTTCATTGTTGTCTTGTCCTTCACCCCTGTGCTTTTGTCAATCTTTTCTTCCCGCCTCGCACCGGACAGGTCTTTTTCTGTGTAGCGTTTGACAAAGTCGCGGAACAGCTTATATTTAATCATGGGTGCCCGATTTGAGACGGCATCCCCCTCTCATCAGGTTTGATTATTCTAAGGAGATATTGTGGATTCGTTTACGTTTTACAACCCGACGCGGGTGCATTTTGGCAAGGGCATGATCAATATGCTGGGCAGAGAACTCGAAGCTCTTGGGATCAATAAGTGCCTGCTGATCGCGGGTGGTGGCTCGATCAAAGAGAATGGCGTCTATGAGGACGTCACCGGCAACCTCAACGCCCATTCCATCAGCTGGACTGAAGGCTGGGGAGTTCAAGCCAACCCCACTCTCCACAAGGTTCGCCAGCTGATCACCCAAGCCCGGGACGAGCAGGTTGACGCCATCCTTGCCGTAGGTGGAGGAAGCGTCATCGACACTGCCAAAGCGGTCGCCGCGGGATTCTATCTGGAGGACGTCTGGAGCATCTTTCGTTCCGAAGCCAAGCTGGAAAAGGCTCTGCCGGTCTTCACCGTTCTGACGCTTTCCGCCACGGGCAGTGAGATGAATTCCTTCGCCGTTGTCTCCAATACAGAAACAAAGCAGAAGCTGGGGACAGGGCATCCTTTGCTCTTCCCTAAGGTCACGATCATCGATCCCTCCTACCAGACAAGCCTGCCCAAACAGCAGACTGTGAACGGCGCTCTGGATGCCATGGCACACGTTCTGGAATACTACTTCGCCGTGCGTGAAGCGCATTCCACCCGGGCGATCGACAATTCCCTGCTGAAGACTATCGTCGAAATGACCGACATCCTCGTAAATGATCCGAATGACCTGAACGCCAGATCGAACCTCGCATGGTGCGCGACGCTTGCCCTGAACGGCATCTCCGGAGCCGGGATGAACGGAGGAGACTGGGCTTGCCACACGATCGAACACGCCTTTTCCGCCCTGCACCCTCATATAGCACACGGAGCCGGACTGGGCGTCATCTTCCCCGTCTGGATCGAATACATGGCAGAGCGTCAACCCTCGCTCTTTGGGATCTGGGCGAAAGAAGTCTGGGGAGAACCGAGCATCGCTATGGGACTCAATCGTTTCCGCGCCAAGATCAAGCAGTGGGGCTCCGTTCTGAGCCTGCGCGATCTGGGCATCAAAAGTGAAGAACTCCCAGTCTTACTGGACATGATCATGAGTTCAACCCGTATCGGCGGGATCAGCAAATTCACCCGTGAGGACGTAGAGGCATTGCTGTTGCTGGCGTTTTGAGAGGTTAACCCAGAGATACTGAGACACAGAGACGCAGAGGGAGTTTAAGAAAAGAACTTCAAAACAGTGTCAGAAAGTCAAAGGGAGATGTTTTCCATCTCGTCCTTTTCGCCCATCATTTTCGTTTCGTCCACACTCTATCATCCTGCTATCCTCTCTCTATCATCTTACGTCATGAC
>DAOPZE010000132.1:0-6442 GCA_035353255.1 Candidatus Cloacimonadota bacterium | reverse complement strand
GATCATTAGTCGCAGGATTCCAGATCCTATCCATGGTAGGGAAACTCATCCATTTTATCCCATTCCGATCGTTGTAGGCAGGGAAGGAGTAAGTGGCATACTCATGGTTTTGTGCAGAATATTGTACTGAACTGTTTACTGTATCTGCCCCACATGCTACAAACACGTCATCCGCAATCGCTGAACTGAATAGACTCACTAATAGACAAAAAAGTAGTAACCTAGGCAAGCCACTACTAAATGCATCCGTAACAAATCTATGCTTTTGCATAACGATCTCCCTGTTAACCTTGGTCTACCTTGTGGATTCCTGAATTCACACATGCTCTTCTACGTCAAAATCAACTAGCTCTACTCCAAACGCTATCAAGTACATTTACTAGTATTCTAATACATAAAAAATAGTCAAGATAAATATCTTCCATTCCCAAACTCTAGGGATGATTGATAACTAAGAGAGGAAACGGCCTCCAAGACTCTCCAAATATGATATCGCCTTACAATCCACCGATCAATCACCTCGCAAATACTGATACATTCTAGGATAACACTAGGATAACACTAGGATAACACTAGGATAATATCCTATTGTTATGCTGTCGTTATCTTATGATTATCATAGTGTTTTAAGGTAGATCAGGGATGGATATGAGATGGAACTAGAAGGGATCAGAAATGGATATGTATGTTAACTGCATGAAAGACAAGTTAATAATATAGAACTATCAAGATTGGATCATGAGAGAAAACAGGGGAGATATATAGAAGATTGTGGCATAAGTCCGGTCTGTCGGTTATACAAGCTTGGTTCTTCAGTTCTTTATGCAGGATGGACAACCGATACAGCTATAACTTAGCGATGAACGAGTCCGGCTCGGTCATCGTACGATGATCGCTGCAACCGCGTTCGGAGCTTGAAAGGGACAGCAGCGGGGCGGGATCAGCACAGAAAAACTTAAAATGTCTTGACGGATATATGAAAGTGATATTTCTATAGACTCAGTCTTTAATTGTATAGAAAGAAATAATATACCTTTCAAACCTGTTGGTCACCAACAAAAGGAGACAGCATGAGAGCAGAAATTCTATTGATACTTGTGGCTTGCGCGCTTGCCGTTGGGCTTGGAGCGATGGTTCCCACATCTTACGATTACGACTCGGCATGGAAGGCGATTGACAAGCTTCAGAGTGAAGGATTGCCAAAGTCAATGGCAGGGAAAGTCGATTCGCTATATGCCGCGGCTCTCAGGGAGGGCAAGACGGATCAGCAGATCAAAGCCTTGATCTATCAGCTTATGATCCTGCAGAGTGTCGAGGAATTCTCTCCCCAGAAGGCGATAGAAAAGGTCAGAGAGCAGCTTGTCAATGCCTCTGAGCCGTCTGCTTCGATATTGCACAGCATGCTGGCTCAGCTCTATTGGAGCTATTATCAGAGCAACCGCTACAGGTTTGGAGAAAGAACGGAGACTGTCAATTTCGTAAAAGCTGACATTGCGACCTGGGATCTCAAGACCATCACCAAAGAGACCATCAATGAATACAGCTTATCCCTGGCAAACGCCTCAGTTCTCCAGAAATACAGCATTGCGGATTATCCGGAGATCGTCGTGGAGGGTGGAACTGAGGAGCGGCTTCTGCGTCCCACGCTGTATGACTTTCTGGCGCATAAAGCTCTGGTGTATTATACGAATGACGAATCTGGACTGACGATACCCTTTGAGGAGTTTTCCCTGGCTGATCCGGCTCTGTTCCAGGCTGCCGGAGGTTTTATCAGGATGAAATTCAGCAGTCCGGACAGTCTGTCATTGAAGTATCAGGCGATTGTTCTCTATCAGGATCTGATCCGTTTTCACCTTGAGGATAAGGAACCTGGCGCTTTGATCGATGTTGATCTGGAACGGCTTTCCTTCGTCTATGATAAGGGCAGGATCGAAGATTCAGCCAAGCTGTATGAATCATCTTTGCGGAATATCATGGCGGCTTATGGGAATGAACCTGCCGCTACGCTGGCGATCTATAAGCTTGCCGTGCTGTATAACAGTCTGGCGGAAAAATATATACCAAAGGTTGCGGAAGACTATCTCTGGTACCGGCGGGATGCTCTGCGATTGTGTCTGAAGTCACTGGAGCAGTTTCCCACCAGCTACGGAGCAAAGTGCTGCCGGGCTCTGGCATCGACGATAACGGCTCCTTCTCTGGATATGTCCATTGAAGCGGTCGTGGTGCCGGGAACCGCGTCCAAAGCATTGATCAACATCAAGAACCTTTCGGGAATAAAGGTACGTGTGTATCGCGTCCCTCACCTGGATCTTAACGCGGAAGAATATAACGAAGATAATTATTGGACAAGAGACGATGAATACAGGATCAAGAATCTTTTAAGGAAACAAGCGCTCTGGACGAGAACCTTCAGATTCAAGAATGAGGGTGACTATCGGAGTCATTCCTATGAAGTGCCTTTGGCAGGCTTCCCGGCGGGACACTATATAGTTATCGCCTCGAATATCGGTGATGATGCTTTTAAGGAAGGAACGGTCATCGGCTATAGCTTGTACGATTGCTCCAAGATATCATACGCGGTCTCCAATCTCGACGGCAAGACCCTGATGCTGATGAACCGGAACACAGGCGAACCGATCTCCGGAGCGTTGGTCAGGGTATTTTCCTACAATTACAACAGGAAGAAAGAGCTATCGGCTTACGAACTGGAATGGTCAGGTGAAAGTAATGCGCAGGGAGTGGTCACGATCATCAATGATGACCGCAACTCCTGGAATAAGAGGCTAATGATCACTTCCGGTGCTGATTCTCTGATCGTTTACGGATTCTACGGCTATGAAAGGAACATGGAGCAAAGCCTCAGAACGCAGACGCTGATGTTTGCGGACAGGGCTATCTACCGACCGGGACAAACCGTCTATGTGAAAGGAATCGTCTATCAGACGGACGGGGAGAAGAAGTATAAGCTGCTTCCGGACAAACAGGTACGTATCGTTCTGAGAGACGCGAACTATCAGGAGGTCTCAAATCAAACCCTGAAGACGAATGAGTATGCTACTTTCAATACGACTTTTACGCTTCCCAAGAATGTTCTGACCGGAGTCATGACGCTTGAGGCGGGGGATGGCTCGGTCAGTTTCAGTGTCGAAGAGTATAAACGCCCCAGATTTGAGGTCAGTCTCGATGAACCCAAGGACACCTTCAAGCTGGGTCAGCAAGTGACTCTGAAGGGGAAAGCGCTGACCTATGCGGGCTTCCCCGTTGACAATTCTCAGGTCAGCTATCATATCACGAGACAGGCGGTGTATCCGCGCTGGTTCTGGTGGTGGGGTTCCTGGCCGGATAGTCCGCAGAAGGAGATCGCTCACGGAACTGCCATGACGGACGCTCAGGGGGAATTCAGCCTGACTTTCCTGGCGGCAGGGGACAAAGACGCGCTCAGCTATTATGATCCTTACTTTAGTTTCAAGATCAGCGTTGACGTCACCGATATCGGGGGTGAGACGCGTTCCGGTTCACTCCTGCTCAGCGTTGGGGAGAAGGAGCTTCTCCTTGATCCGGTCGTGGCTGAGAAGATCGATCTGAAAGAGCAGAAACTGATGATCCCGGTTTATACCACGAACCTGAGTGGCAGTCCTGTCTCAGCGGAAGGATCGCTCAGCATATCGCAATTGCAGGCGCCGGACAGGGTCATCAAGGATCGGCTTTGGGGCGTTCCAGACAGGACTTATCTGCGGGAGAATCTGTTCCGTAAGCTGTTCCCTCATGACGCGATGGGTAGCGAAGGCATGTTCGATAGCTGGAAGGTCGGCAAGCAGGTTTGGAAAGCTCAATTTAAGACGCCGGAAGTTGACACGGTCAATGTCAGCGAGTTCAAAGCCTGGAAGCCGGGGGTCTATGTCCTCGAAGCTGTATCCATGTACAACGGTCAGGAGATCAGGGTAAAAAAGTATTTTACCGTGTATGATTCGGGTTCGAAGGATTTGCCCTATCCTCTGGCAGATTGGGTCGTACCCGTGAAAACGGTCTGTGAACCCGGAGAGCAGGCTCAGATCCTCATTGGAAGCGGTTATAAGGATGTCACTGTCTTGTTTGAGATCGAGAAGGATCACAGGATCATCGAGAGCAAACGGATCAGGCTGAATAACTCTCAGACAATGCTTACGATCCCCGTCCGGGAAGAGGACAGAGGAAGCTTCTATGCTTATCTGACCTTTGTCCGGGATGGCAGGCTCTACTCGCACAGTCAGGAGATCACGGTTCCCTGGACTAATAAACAGATAAGCTTTGAATATATGACTTTCCGGGATAAACTCCTGCCCGGTCAGAAAGAGGAATGGAGGCTCAAGCTGAAAGATCATACGGGAGGGAAGGTGACCGCGGAAGTGCTTGCCTCCATGTATGATGCATCTCTGGACGCATTCCGGGTGAGTCCCTGGTATGCCAGTGTCTATAACAAAGTGCAGAGGTCATGCGGGTGGGCGAACAGCAGCTTTGCCGTGACTGACCGCCTCAATGTCTTTGGCTACTATTTCTATGATGATTCTTATCCGGACAGGTCATTTGACGATTTTAACTGGTACAGCTATTACCTGCAGTATGGTTGGGGCTATGGCTATGGAAGAGGCGGTAGGGTCATGTATGACATGGCAGCACCAGCAGCGATTGCGGATAAGGTTGGCAGTTCACATCGGGTGACCATTGATACCTCGATTGATGGAATGTCCGTAAGCGATGCCGTGGATATCGTAGCTCTTGATGGTGGCATGGGAGGGGGAAAGCCACAAGAGAAAGCAGATCTATCCGGAGTTCAGGCACGGGTGAACTTTGCCGAGACGGCGTTCTTCTATCCAGAGCTGCGCACGGATGAAGCCGGAGACGTGAGCTTTGTCTTCACCGTTCCGGAGTCTTTGACAAAATGGAAGTTCAGAGCTTTGGCTCTTTCCAAAGACTTCAAGATCGGGATGACGGAAAACGGAACGGTCACGCAGAAACCTTTGATGGTGATGCCAAACGCTCCGAGATTCTTCAGAGAAGGAGATAAGTTCACCTTCACAGCAAAGATCAGCTCGCTGGATCAGACAGATCAAACCGGAAAGTGCCAGCTTTATCTCTTCGACGCGATCACCATGGAACCGCTCGACAGCTTGTTCAAGCTTTCCGGGGCACAGCAGTCTTTCTCGGTCAGGAAGGGCGAAAGCACCGTGCTGAGCTGGTATCTGGATGTTCCCTTCGGTATAGGCGCGGTCACTTACAGGGTAGTTGCCAAAGCAGGTGATTTCTCCGATGGTGAGGAGAATACCTTGCCGGTCCTGAGCAACAGGATGCTGGTCACCGAAAGTCTGCCTCTGCCGGTGAGCGGAAACAGCACCAAGACCTTCATCTTTGAGAAGCTGAAGAACAGCGTGAATTCGACTACGATCAGGAATCATAAGCTTACGCTTGAATATACTTCCAATCCGGCTTGGTATGCAGTGCAGGCATTGCCCTATCTGATGGAATATCCTTATGAGTGCAATGAGCAGATATTCTCACGTTTCTATGCTAATAGCCTGGCTTCGCACATAGCCAATTCCAATCCCAGGATCAAGCGTGTCTTTGAAGCATGGCGGGATACTCCCAATTCAACAGCCTTGCAGTCCAATCTGGAAAAGAATGAGGAGCTGAAGTCAGTCCTTCTGCAGGAAACTCCCTGGGTATTAGATGCTAAGAATGAATCACAGAGTAAGCAGAGAATTGGATTGCTCTTCGATCTGAACAATATGACGAACCAATATGACAACGCTCTGATCAAGCTGCAGAAGAATCAAAGCCGTGATGGTGGATGGCCATGGTTCCCCGGAATGATGGACTCCTGGTGGGTTTCACAGTACATTGTCGAGGGCTTTGGGCATCTAGATCATCTGGGCGTGACGGCTATCAGAAGCGATAAACGAGTCTGGGACATGGTAGTGTTCGCGGTGGATTACCTCGACGCGCAGATCTTGATCGATTATCAGAACATCCTCAAGTACGGGCATTTGGAAGATGACAATCTAGGCTATCTGGAGATGCACTATCTTTACACAAGGTCTTTCTTCAAGGACTTGGCGATCCCGGAAGCTGTCAGCGTTGCGGTTGACTATTTTAAGAATCAGGCTGATAAGTATTGGCTGAATAAAGATATCTATGGTCAGGGTCTGATCGCTCTGGCACGGCATAGAGACGACAATAAGATCACGCCTCAGAAGGTGGTCGCTTCGCTGAAAGAGCGTGCCTTGCACAGCGAAGAATTGGGCATGTGGTGGAAAGGCTTCGAGGACGGCTGGTTCTGGTATCAAGCTCCGATCGAGACCCAGGCGCTGATGATCGAAGTATTCACCGATGTTGCCAAGGATACTCCTGCGGTCGATGAACTGAGAACCTGGCTCCTCAAGCAGAAGCAAACCACAAACTGGAAGAC
>DAOPZE010000131.1:0-6445 GCA_035353255.1 Candidatus Cloacimonadota bacterium | reverse complement strand
CAATGTAATTATGCTGCCTTCCCCAGGCAAAAAGGAACATAAGCGGAAAATCGGGACTTACGCCCGTATCATCAACTCCTTCCAGATCAGTATATGGAAGAACATAATCGACGGGCGTATCATAATTTTCGCCCGCCACAACAAATTCAAAATCTATTGTATGTGTGTACATGCCCGGGATCCCGGAGAGCTGTTCTATCTCCTGCGGATCTTCGCCTGTTTCATAAGGTATGATTGCAGATCCGATCCTGCTCGCAGAATAGGCAGAATTTTCATACTTTATTCTGTAGTAAGCATTCTCTCCCTTAACGTAATATATATTTCCGCTCACTCCCGGCCCGGGGATGATATCACGGAATTTATTTACCTCCACAATCGGGTAAGGAGCCAGGTCATCGAGCGATTCAATGTTGCTTTCCGACCAGGTATCCGGAGCATCAAGACCGAGAGATATGCCTGTGTAACGGTTTTTATCAAGCTTAACGGTCTTGGGTGCAAAATTTATCTTCCTGGGAGATCTTGTTATGATCTCATCAAAAGTGAGAATGGAGACAGATTTAGACTGCTCATTTATGAAAAATCCCAGGTTGAACCTGTTGGTAAGCGCTTTCAAAAAATCTGTAATGGGGATATCGGGAAGCACGGCGGAATATCTGAAACCCGCCATGAACTCGCGAAATACGTTGTTGGTCCGGGTATTAAATATTGTCAACCTGGAAAGACTGCCAGATTTGAATGGGTTAGTGACAACCTGGTAGCCATGCTCAGAAAATATATAATCAACAACCGCACCGGCAAACATGTAAACGGAATCAATCCGAAGGAAAGGAGCTGCTCCGGTATTATTTGGAGCAATAGGATTAACGAATGAATAATCGCCTTCCGTATCTTCCCTTGCACTGGGCATATAAGCGCAGTAGCAGGTATAATCAGACTCAGGATATACATTGTTTTGGAGCGAAGTTACATAAGCACAGACCTCTTCATCGGTTGCCCCGATTCCTCCTGGATAATTAATCCCGTTATATTCGAGATCCTTGAGCGATTTGTTTTTGACAGCGCTGTAAAAGCTCCCGTTATCGACAGAAAAAGAAGCTTCGATATAATCCTGGTTGGCTTCAGTGACATTCCATTTTCCGAAAAGATCGAAGTGACTATCCTTTATCCTTCCCAGTGGATTAATATCTCCCTCCGCTCCCGCTATCGAGGGATATCCGAATGCTTTCTGCACAAGCGGATCGCGCGCGGGGAAGGTGAAGGGATAGGAATAGCTCCCTGTATCGTTAAAGAGAGGATTGAAAAATTTTATCTGCAGCGATTCAGATACGGGTACCTTTATATCATTAACAAAAAATTTCAATCAGGGCAGTTTTAAAATAACAGATCCTGTTTTCAGCAACTTGTTCCCGGTCTTTAACGGGACGTTGCTTCCTGAGGGAGTGACCGGCGGAATTACCGGTTCCCCGGTCCAGTAATCAGCAATTGCATCCCCGAATAAAGAGCTTGCCAGCTGGCTTCCCAGCTGTGTTAAATGTAAACCATCCGTAAAATAAGTGGTATTCGAGGGATCATCAAAGGCTGCCACATCGTCGGTGTTAAGAACGTAAACATTTGTCATCAGGGCGAGATCTGTCATCATAAGGTTGTTAAAGATAATCCTCTTTGCCTCAAATCCAGCCCCTCGCCCGTACGCGTTCGTGGGCGTTATCGTGTATGCAAAAACTTTCCATCCCATATCGAGCCGGTCCTGCACATAAGATTTCAGGAGATTATAAGTAGCTGTGGCATCGCCAACTGTATTTGTCATATCATTACAGCCTATCCAAAGCACCATAATATTTTTCAGCGTCGCTGTCTCGGTAACAAGATGACCATCGACCGTTGATGCCCTACCCTCAATATACGGATAAGCATTATCTGCAATATGACTATTGCTCTGAGCGCTGTTATAGAAGCTGCTCACATCAGTTTCGAGAGGAAGGTAATAATCAAGCCAGGTATCGTCAGCGACAAAACTATGCCCCTCAATGACCAGGTTGGCATAATTTGTTGTGGCAACCTGATACTCAAAAGCTCCAATGTCGGGATTGCCGACTATAGGATCGCCGTTATAATCCCTGGTAAGCGACAGATCTTCCCCGGCATTGATTGCCGGGCTGCCCGCCCGCAGGGTGTAATCGACATTAAGCAGCGGATCTGCCGAGAGTGAATTATAGTCATCGCCTGTAGCTGCTCTCCAGGATGCCAGCGAGGTATAAGTTGTAGTATTGATATAACCAAGATAATCTACATAATAAAGGTTATGATCGAGTGTGAACGGGCATGAATAGTAGTGAGCATAAGCCGTCTGGGTAGCCTCATAAAAAATATTGTTCTTGATGTTGTTATTTGTCAGGGTACCATCTTCACCCCAGGTACGGACATGCCTGGCGTTTGAAGCATCAGGACGCTGGTTAACTGACCAGACAGTACCAGCCCAGAGGCAGGTATTATTGTAAAAATTGACATTTGTAAGCGTGCGGTCGCCACTTGTGAAAACCTCATAAGTATAATAGCAGCCTTCAAACACATTATAATAAATACTTATGTTCGATTGAGTATAGGCTCCGCTTCCCTGGGGTGATATCCCCGCATCGTAGATGTCGTGAACATAATTATATCTGACGGTTATATTGTTATTATTATTCCAGATCTGTATGCCATTACCCATCCTGTAACCATTGCCATCTTCGCCGTAATACATACCACCTATCCAGGCAACCTCGCAATTCTGTACAATAACATTCGATGCTTCGCGTATCATGATCCCGTTATTAGCGGAATATTTTACGCTTAACCCATCAACGGTTATATAACTTCTGTATCCGATAGTTAAAACGTTTTCCGAGTAGATCCCGCCAAGTTCAATGTGTGTGTAGTAGGTTCCCGGGTTTGACGCTGAGTACATATATACCCGGTCATCAGTGGTGTCATAAAACCAATCACCCTGAACGGTGCATGTGGCAAGAGTAGTGCGTTTTCTGCCGCAATTTGCATCATTGTTAAAAATAATATTACCTGCATCAGTAAGGGGCGATGGCGGACTCACAGTTGTTCTCCAAATGCTCCCTGAGGTGTTACTCCACGAAGCTGATGAAGATACATCGGCAGCTCCTGCGATAACCGGTTTTTCCCCGGCGCCATAACTTGTTAATGTTATTGGGCTGCCTGAAGATCCGGAATTAGAAATAGTCAGATATCCCCTGAATACCTCGCCGCAACGGAACCTTATTATGTCGCCGGCAACGAAACCCGGAGAGACAGAATAAGAATTCACCTTTGAAAGGGTCTGCCATGGAGTACCGGTGGTTGTGCCATTATTTGAATTGCTACCGGACGTTGAGACATAATAGGTTGCAGACCATACCTGAAGTGTCAGCATCAATAAACCTAAAGCAAAAAGTAGTTTTTTCATCAGTTGTCCAATTGAATCCAAGTTGACCCATTATGTACATACAAATGATGATCGGTGTCCATATAAATTGTTCCTTCTGTTGCTGTCCCCGGAGGATTTGCCGTTGGCGTTAAATGTAAAGCATCCGTTATATGAAGCACTCCCACTCCTTCCCTGTGAATATCTGCATCAATGGCAGCAGCACCACTGCCCCATGACATCACTCCTGTTCCATTTGCTACCTGCAATCTCGGATAAGCATCGGCAGCAGCCTTAAACCGTGTGTAATTATATCCTGCTGCAAAACCGTATAAGGTACTGTAAGCATCACCCTTATTAAAGGAACTATTAACCGCACTAAAAACAGGAGAATTATCACTAATAATATTTGATCCCAAATAAGGAGTAGAACCCTCCATAAACATTCTGTTATCTTGGATATAATTATTGTAAACACAATCTGCTCCTTCGGTGTATTCAATATCGCTTGAACTAAAACCACCAATAACCATATTACGATAGGCATAATTAGCAGCAGAAATTTGAGTGTATTTTACTTTAGGCGTTGAACTCTCCCACCTGCATTGAAGAAAGATATTATATGTCCCTGCACAATCAACGTTATACTGCCATAGATTGCCCTCTAAAGACATTTTAAGAAATAAGTTATTATTGATTTGATTAATGCTTGTTGTGTCAATAAGAATGGCTCTTGTCCCTGCAACCCCCGTCCCGTCTGCTGTGTAACAAGCTAACCAGCCTCCATTGAAAGTGTTCTCATTAACCCATCCATATTTCGTGCGGGGGGAGAGTTTTAAATCTATCTGACAACCTACAACAACACCAATAAAAAACTGATTATAAGCTGTTCCGTTCGTTCCGTAGGTAGTTAATAAGATACCTGTTTTAAAGTATCTTACATAGGGAATATAAAACTGACAAGCAGTCGCATTGATTATTCTTACGCCTGTATGCTTACCCGTCCATGTACCGTTAGTATGGGCATGGGTTTGAATTACTCTCGGGAAAATTACTGTCTTTTCCTGAAGGTTAGCCGAAGCATCATTAAAGCAGACAGCGGAGGTATTTTCATTATCAATATTAAATGTTGCTCCTGTAAAGTCAGCATGAGAACGGATAACTATCGAATCAGAAATAAGAAACGTTCCTGCACCGACTACCTTGCCTGAATTAGTATAAGCAGCATCACAAGCTGCCTGTATCGCTGTTGTAGCGTCTGCCACACCTGTAGCATCAGCACCGTAATCCAAGACGTTATAAGACTTCGTTTTTGTCGGATCAAGCGGTGTTGCCCCTCTTGAAAAGACAACAGAGTTTCCGCTTACTGTCTGTCTGACATTATACTGCTGACTAAAAGCCAGAGCAGGAAAAAGAAATAAAAATATGATTAGTTTTTTCATTGTTTTATAATGTTATTAATTGAACGGATATGCTCTTCCAGCACCCCCATTGTCAAGGGTACTTACTTCTCCTGCGGATAGATCTCTGTTCCAAATTAAACACTGGTCAAGATATCCCCGGAATTCACTGCCGCTGCCCTGATATGCATTACCGAAATATATGAGCGAATTGCTTGTCAATATAGTTCCTGTAAAGGTCTCAGCCCCGGTACTTACATCGGTACTGCCAACGTATAATTTCATGGCAGATCCTGCCTGGCATACTCCTGTAATATGATACCAGTTACCGGTTGTAAATGTCGTGGTCCCGCCAACCTGGTAATCTTCATTGGAAGTATTTTTAACATGGAAATACGGGTGATTATCGGTACCGATAGTTATATATGCTGCTTCCCAGGGTGATGTGGTGACTCCATATCTTGCCAGGTATGATTCATGACTAAGCGCTGAAGGCAGACTGGTAAAATAAACCCATACCGAAATAGTTAAATCATCTCCCCCTGTCGCCTGACTTGCATTATACGGGACTTCTATTACATCGTTAGCATCATTAAAAAGTTCTGCGACACCAAGTTTCCCTGCCTGGTTTACGGTAGCAGTCGTTGATCCATTTTGAGTCCCGGTGCCATCAATAACTGTTGTTCCTGATGTCTCGTTCAAATCAAAATTTAGAACAAGATCCGTCAGGAGCGATGAAGAACCGCTGCCGCCGCCGCCTCCCGATCCACCCTCTGCAACAAGCTCATGCCATATAATAGGATCATATGCCTGAATTATTATCTGCTCCCCGCTGGAAAGCACTGGCTTAAAAGTTATTGTCCCTGTTGCCTGGGTAAACTTAAATCCATCGGGTTGACCTGCATTAGTGCCATTTTGCCACTGTAGAGATCCCTCTCTGAATACCTGAATATGAGAATGTGAAATAAATCCTGTATTGATTACAAGGCTGTCACCATTCCCCGGGAAACCTGACGTTGTACCAACGATCCCCTTTAACTGGTACATCCCCACCCCGGAACCGCCACCCTGAAAATCAGCCATTTTACTGGTGAACCAGGCTTCAGCATCTTCTGCACGACCAAGAAGGTTATTTATAGTATCATGCATCACATCGCCTTCGGTTATTCGCGTGGCGCCATGATATACTTTCAGATAAGTGCCGGCTGATGTTATCGAATCAATATTAGTTGCGCCTGAAAGTCTTCCAACCTGGATGCCTCTTTTAAACTTGCTCTGTGAAAAAGAGATTGATACTACGCAAAAAAAGATGAGAAATAATAATAGTTTTTTCATGTCATTATTTATGAAGGTAAGACTTCTGATTTGATGCATGCCCAGTCGATATTCTCGGTACCAGCGAAACCGGTTGCTGTTATTGTCTGGTCGAGTACAAACTCGCCGCTACGGATCCCCTGCCGGAAACTATAAGCCCCGGAGGTCCATATTGTATATTGCCCGAAAGATCCCGAGCTGCCTCCGAGGGCATCGAGGGTATCGACAAGATCCTGGAGGAGATCTTCGAGCACGGTTGCCGTGATAAGCCCCAGGCTGTTTTCGTAGATTGCGGCAGTGATCGCCGCTTTCAATTCAT
>DAOPZE010000130.1:0-6454 GCA_035353255.1 Candidatus Cloacimonadota bacterium | reverse complement strand
AACCCGCGACATCAACCTTGGCAAGGTTGCGCTCTACCAACTGAGCTATTCCCGCATCACTATATATAACGAGGTTTCACGTTTTTCAACATGGGATTTTTGTCAATCAAAAAAGCAGTGATGTCATCTGACACCACTGCCTAAACTCGTTTTGAGCTGGGTTTATTTAGTCTCTGATCGTCAATCGTGTATATTGGATATCGTCCCCCGTCTGCATACGAATTAGATATACTCCGCTGGTGACGTTCTCACCGGCTTCATCTTGTCCATCCCAGTTGAATTGGTGCGAACCGCTTTCAAGCTCGCCTGTGTGGATGGATCTGATCTTTTGACCACGAATATTAAAAATACCAAGTGAGACATTGCTCTTTTCCGCGAGTTCCAAGCGCAATGTGGCATTTGATGAGAAAGGATTGGGAAACGGTGACAATAACCTTGTTTGAGTGGGTATAACGGGAGTTCCAGGATCGTCCGGTGGAGTCTGGGTTTGGACAAGGACGGAACCGAACACCTGATTCGAACCATCGATATTGACCGCCTCCAACCAGTAGTAGTAATCGCTGCCCATATCAACCTCGTTGTCAATGTAGCTGTAACTCTGCGTCGTGGACGTATTTGTCGCGAGGATCAGACTGGGGTTGATCTGAACTGCTGATTCAAGGTCTGCGGTATCGCTCCGTAAAACATTGTATCCACTCATCCCAGTTTCTGTCTGAGTGATCCATCGAAGCCCGACAAACTCTCCGGACTGGGTTGCTGAAAAGCCTGAAAGAGTTATCGGTAGGGTCGGATCGTTTGCATTTTGAATCATGATCTGGTATGTGATCGGGAAAAAGCCATACATCGAGAACACTTCGATGTAGTGACGTTCGGTAATTAAAGCCCCGAAAGGCACGCTTAACTGTGGTCCGGGCCAAACGAGAGTTGCAACCACAAAACTACCTGGATTGTCTCCCAGAAACTGGCGTTGCCAAACATTGACAGCCAAACCAGGAGCAGTTGCCCAGACAATCGTCACGATTACGTTGTTTTGGATGTTTGCCAGATAGTCAAACCAATCGATATCAACTTCAGACTGGAGAACTCCATCGACTAAAACGATGTATGATCCAACCCCAATCGGATCTGATAACTGCCAGATATCGTTGAATTCAGACTCAGTATAGGCAAACAGTGAAACTTGCAGTAGGAAAAGAGCTGCGAGAATAATAACAATCTTCTTCATTATTACCTCCAAAGACTCAAAACGAGTATACTAACAACCTAACCCATACGAAGCAATGTCAAGATGAAATACGCCTATTTTTCTATAAATCTAAAAGGAGCTGTATCAGAATATCTACTACTCTGACAATTAGTTATAATAATGTCAAACGACTAGCTGAGCTATGCTCCCCTGATTAAGTTTGAGTGCTGGTTCGCCATGGATCATCATGATTATTCCCAGCTCTCTTCCGCATTGCGGACACTGAGGTTTGGCAAACGTTGGAAGTCCCTTGAGCCCGACGAAGTCAGTCTCGATCCGGTTTACCATGCATTTGATGATCCTGCCCTTCCCTACTTTCAGATATCGAAACAACACCCTTCCGCACTTACAGCGGATCTCCAGTATCTTACCCGTTCTCATCCGATTCGCCAAACACCTCGGCTGTGAAGCGATAGAGCTGAGCATCCTTATCTTTCCAGGCTTGCTTGTTCAAACCGGCTTTCCGGCAAACTTGCCCGACAAAAGTCCTCGCGTCCCAATTCCAGTCCGTTGCCACTTGAGGTAACAGCAGCCCGCTTCCATACGGATGTTCCAGTAAGAGACCGTCCCTGCCGATGATCACATCCTCAGGACCTGATATGAGGATCAACTCGCTCAGAACGGATATCTCTATCTCCAGTCCCTTCAGTTCTCCGGCACGCAGAGCAGGAAAGCGCGAATCACGGAAAGCAGCCGCCTGAGCCATATCCCTGATGCTGTCTCCCAGAGGCTTAATACCGGTCACATAGCCGATGCAACCCCGTAGTTCACCTCTTTCATGCAGACTGACAAAGATACCTTTCTTTTCCCGATATTCACTTTCCTGAGACAAATGTGGCTGGATTCCGTCAAAGCGGGAAGCAATGCATGCCCTTGCGTACGCAAGCAGCTCTCTGTGTTGTTCCTTGGTCATATATCCACCTCAAACGGAGATTCTAGCCGCCAGATAGCCTACGACCTGTGAATTATTCCCGGAAACCCTTCCTGAATGAGTGTATTCGATGATCTCGGACCTGGCAGCGCTGAATAGCTTCGCCATCTTCAAGGCCGTCATGAGACCGCCTATCCCGCATGCTTCACAATCATCTATAAGGCTGTCTGCCCACAAACTATCGGCATCAAGATCCAGCACATGCTGTTGAACGACTCTGTCCAGTTCGTTGGCTACTGCCGCTGGGTGATAGTGAGAAAGATCAGTGGAAACGACCAGCGCGATCGGTTTCTCATTCTTCATGAACAAACCATAGAGTATGGTCGCGAGTTCCTCAGATACTTCCGGTGTCTGTCTGCCCAACATGATCGGACAGATCTTCGCCTGAGGGAAATACTGCTTGATCAACGGTAGCTGTATCTCCATGGAATGTTCCCGCTGATGGTAGCCATCATGGATAGTCTGAGGATAGAATCCCGAAAAGTAATCCGCCAGTTCCTCATCCAGCATGATATCCCCTAAAGGTGTCTCATAGCTGTCAAAGGGGGAAACCGATACGTCAAAGCTGTTTCCCTGATGAGAAGGATGCAGGATGATAAAAGTCTCGATATGTTCGTTACTGATGCTATGGAAGCCTTTCGCGGCACACTTACCGGAATACATATATCCAGCGTGTGGCACGATCAGGGCAATTGTTCTGCCCTTTCGTTCAGGTTCAGGGAATCCTGCCGTCCATTCCTCGATATCACTCTTCAGATGATTGGCAAAGCGGGGATAAAAAGTACCAGCGTGTTGAACTTTCCGTTGCATGCTCAATCCTCCGAACCACTGAGAATAATGATGAAGTCGCCTTTCGTCTGGTCATCAGAACTCAGCCGATAGACACCCGGATTCTCAGTAAAGAGATAGGATATCACAGCCAGACGCAGATGCGGAGCGCGGGATTTAACTCGTTCCACGGTTCCCAGATAATACTGGCTGTGAAAATCACCGTTAAAGTGAATGATCCGTGACTTCGGACTGGCTTCCAATGCTCGGACAATGCTTTCCGCCATGGTGTCATCCTTCATGCACTGCGCGAAGAACAGCCTGTCCATAAAGTTGACGTCACCCGGCATACCATGATCAGTCATGAGCGACATCGTCTGGAGAAAGTGATCTTTATACGAACCCGGCATGGTCGTGATCTTCACGGCGATCATAGCTTTTTCGCTCTCACTGAGATTTGCCAGGAAATCTGTTCCGTTGCGATTGACCTTGCCTGCGTATTCACGGGGCACATTGGCAGCGAGTACCTTTAGCCCGTTGCTTTTGGCAAACTCCAGAAGAGGAGCGTAATCCGTCGCGTAATTGCCCCAGGGACGGCTTTGAGCCAGAAACTCTTCCTGAGTGATCTCACCCTTGAGATAGGCATCCACGACCGGCTGAACATCCCGTTCGAACATCTCGAAGGAGACGATCAGATTCTTGCGCTGTTTGTATAGTACCGGAAGAACCATCTGCTGCAGCGAGTGGATCACCGGATCATCATGTTTTTCGCCAAAAAAGATCACGTCGCTTTTTGAAAGTTCTTTGACCATGGCTTTTACACTGACGGTCTTGCCTGTCTTGGTCGAAACGATGCGATAATTCTCACCGCTCAACAGCGCCAGGGACGATAAGATAAATATCATACTGAGAATCTTCCTCATTATTAAAGCTCCATTAAAGAATCCGGTAGTCGATCTGCCTGTATTGTTTGAGACCATCCAAATGAACCCTAAAATCTGTCAATAGTTCCCTCGGTAAAGCAACCTTAAATTCTACCTTTTCAGTATAAGTGACATTCAGCTCTTCCAGCTTCCATTCACCCATGCGGCTCTTGATAAGTTCATATCCAGCATAGTCGCAAAATATCAACAGTTCCGCGTACTCGACATATTCGCTGAGATCAGCATTTGTCACCGCCAGTTGAATGCTGCTCTCGTAAGCCTCGATCAAGCCCTTGACGCCGAGCTTGACTCCACCATAGTATCTGGTCACGATAGCCGTCACATTCGTAAGTTCCGCTCGCAGCAACGCGTTCAGCATCGGCTTACCTGCCGTTCCGGAAGGCTCTCCGGCATCCGAATAGTATTGGATCTGCCTGTCTCCACCGATGATATAGGCAAAGCAATTGTGAGTAGCATTGGCATAGTTCTTCTGATGCTCACTGATGACAGCCCTGGCGATCTCAATATCGTTTGAAGGATATAGAAACCCCAGAAATTCCGAGCGCAGTATCTTCTGCTGAGACGTCGCCTTGTCCTTGATAGTGTATATCATCCGTCACTTAGCCTTGGGCAGATCCGACCAGCGGGTCGTATAGCCCGGTGAAAGCTTGGCTCGTTTCATTTCCCATTCCTTATTGATCCCTGAACTGGCATAAAACACGGCGTCCCTGCCCATTCTGTGGTTGACCAGATCAACCGCGTCCATGAGATCCTTGCGTTTGTCATCGACATAATTTACCTCAAGGAAATTCAGCGGGATATCGTCAACAGATATAATATCCGAAAACATCACCCCCGCCTTCTTATATTCAAAACCCGGCAGATAGACATCATCCAAAAGCCCCAGCGCGGTGTTGATCAGCTCCGGAGTGTAAGCCGTAGGTGGAAAGAGAGTCGTGGAAGCCGAATTATTGTATTGCGGACCTTCCTTGAAGCGATTCGTATTCAGAAAGACCAGCAAATGCCCGGCAACGGAATTCTGAGACCGCAGCTTTTCCCCTGCCCTGGTGATATAGGTGGAAACCGCCTCCGCAAGCTCCGCCTGATCCGTGACCTGCTTGCTGAAGGACTTGGAACAGATGATACTCTTCTTGGCGGGTGGAGCTTCATCCATTTTCACACAGGAATAGCCTCGCAGTTCCAGCACCGTCTTGTGCCCCACGCTGGTCATATAATGATCGATGAATTTGTCATCCGCGTCCCGAAGCTGCAGCGCGGTCTTGATCTCCCTCTGCTGCAAAAACTTGTCATACTGCCTGCCCACACCCCAGATATCGCCAACCGGAGTACGCAGCAGAGCTTCACGTATCCTCTCCTCATCCAGCAAACAGAGAGAACCCCGATACGCCTTATAGCGTTTGGCAAAGTGATTGGCAACCTTCGCGAGAGTCTTGGTCTTCGAGACACCCACCGAAACCGGTATTCCCGTCCACCTCTTTACAGTGTCCCTTATTTTTCTCCCATATTCCGTCATATCCCGAATACGAAAACCGTTCAGATTCAGAAACGCCTCGTCGATGGAATAGACCTCCATGTCAGGAGAAAAGCGCGAAAGCACCTCCATCACCCTGGCGGACATGTCTCCATAGAGCGCGTAGTTCGAAGAGAGCAACGTTCCTCCATGCTTGCGGATCAGAGCTTCATACTTGAATCCCGGCGCACCCATAGGGATGCCAAGCTCCTTGATCTCACTGCTGCGGGCAACGATACAGCCGTCGTTATTGGAGAGAACCGCCACCGGCTTACCCTCCAGACGCGGGTTAAAAACCCGTTCACAAGACACATAAAAACTATTGCAGTCCACCAGAGCCACAATCTCGTCACTGGACAAACCGGTTGTTCTCATCATCTCCTCTCTTTGTAATCAATACTTACAATACATATAACCAACATAAACGATACTGACATTTTGTCAAGCATTCTTATAGTGATTTTACATATTCATGGAGATTTATTTCGTTATACTTATATCTATCAAGATGATGTTTGTCCGCATGCATGCTGAATCCATGGTTCATTGCTAGCAATATGCATGCCTTGTCAGATGGTTCGTCTGATTTTAGCGGTACTGATGTTTAGTATTGCTGCTTAGTTTCGCCCAAACCCTCATTTACCAGGTACACTACTGCCCTTTATAAGCGTC
Source organism: Candidatus Cloacimonadota bacterium (assembly GCA_035353255.1). Lineage (GTDB taxonomy): Bacteria > Cloacimonadota > Cloacimonadia > Cloacimonadales > Cloacimonadaceae > PHBP01. The sequence continues at coordinate 383 of DAOPZE010000130.1, read as the reverse complement.
CCGGTTGCTTCAGGATATAGCTTTAAATTGAACATCTTCTCGATGACCGATACTTTAAAGAGTGACAAGCCTTGTCAACCGGATTCAGAACAACCTTTATAAATAACATCAAGAGCCCTCAGATTAGCTTACGAAAACCAAACGAAATACCGAAGTCATCCTGAGAAAATCCCCAACAAATCCTAACAATTCCAGTTTAGGCTCACCATAGATTTCTGCTATACATGACTAAATATGCTCTTATCTTCCCCTAATCATTCCCTAATCCCATTAGGGAATGATTAGGGAATGATTAGGGAATCATTAGAGATGTGTCTCATATTTCTAAAGGAGGGATAAGGAATTTTTCGCATGAATGAATTATATTTATCTGTGTAATATTT
>DAOPZE010000129.1:0-6458 GCA_035353255.1 Candidatus Cloacimonadota bacterium | reverse complement strand
GGTCATTACCCGAGAATTTGGGTATTCCGGCTAATTCGATCCGCAACGACAGAGCTTTCTTTCACTCGAAAGATGCGAATACAGGCTTTATTACAACAGACCGCAAGGCCGATAACTTCGAGAAGTTCGTCGCGATCAATTTCACCTTTACGACACCGCCGAGTTATTTACAGAAAGATCCGGTCACCGGTGACATTATCTCCACCGATATCATCGGGGATGGAATACCCGGATCCGGAGACCAGACAGATAACGTTTCTGTCAACATCATTCCGGTAAAGCAGGAGATATCTGATGTGACGGGAAGGCTTGTGGACGAAGATGGAAACCCGGTGCAAGCTGAGATCACTTTTAAAACAACCATTGACGGAGAAGAGATCACCAGAACTGTCGTTCCTGATTCTCTGGGCTATTATAAGATCGATCTCCCCCATTCCGCCAGCTATTCTGTGGTTGTGAATAAAGAGGGCTACAACCTTCTGAATCAGGAATTCAAACCTGTCGTTGGCGATAACACACTCAACCTCACGCTGCAGAAACTAGCCGTGAAAAAGGTCTTCGTGCTGGAAAATGTCCAGTTTGAGTTTGATAGCTCGAGGCTTACGAACGCCTCCCTGGAGATATTGAACAACACTGTGATCACTCTTCTGAACAATCCAGAGATCAAGATCGAAATTTCCGGACACACCTGCAATATTGGAACAGCCGAATACAATCTGGGCTTATCCCAGCGTCGTGCAAAAGCTGTCTATGACTATCTCGTGTCGAAGGGCGTCGAATCATCCCGTATGACCTACAAAGGCTATGGACTTACCCGCCCGATGGTTAGCAATGCCACCCTAGCCGGCAAGATCAAGAACCGACGCGTTGAATTCAAGGTCGTAGAATAGAAAACGCGATCTTCCAAATATCAAAGAAAAGCTCAGCCGGATGGCTGAGCTTTTCTTATGATCGACTACTAAGCGTTAGTGCCCTTCACCCCAAATGAATTCGATCTGTCTGCCAAAAACATCGATCAATATCTGCTTGTCCCCCAGGATCTCCCTGTCGTAATAAAGGTAGCCTTCTTTACGACCCCCTCTGACGAGACTGCCAAAGCTGAGATAGCTATTGATCAGGTTCAGGACCTGTTCTGATTGCTTATCCAGTTCGCTGGGAAACACACTCGGTGATTCAGTAAAGTCGTTACTGACCGGTTGACTTAAGAGGTAGTTGGTACTCATATCCGCAAGTATATATTGCAGAGGGATATAATCATACTGCTTCCCGTCGGATAACACCGAAAAGCTGTTCTGCGGCAACTGATACTGCTTGTCCCCAATGTTGCGGATCTGAAACCAGATGCTGAAATAGCTGCCGTTATTACCGCCCACGCTTGGTGGATAAATGTCAGGACGGACAGCTATTTCCAAGCTGTCCGTCCTGATCACTGCGTATTTTTGTTCGATGCTGATCCCGTCCGCCGGCGTGGGGACATAGTATCTGGGCACGCAACCCAGCATCCCTGCCAGAAACAGGAAGAGCATGATGTATTTATTCTTCGTTATCTTCTTCAGTATCTTCTTGCTCATTGATCATCTCGTCATCATTATCGAGCAATTCTTCATCTTCATCAGTTGTCGCTGGATGCATTTCCAGAGGAAGAGCCTGTTTCAGCTTATCGACTTCGGAATCTATCTCGGCATCATCCGGCTCGCTCGGTACATAAGTGATGTCCCGAACTTTGTCATCGTTGTTGAGATGGATAAGGCGCACGCCCTGAGTATTTCTGCTGATGAGCGAGACTGTATCCACTTTCTGTCTGATGATCATACCTTCCTGAGTGATGATCATCAGATCGTCACCGTCTTTGACTTTCATCAGACTGGCAAGATGACCGTTTCTCATCGAAGTTTTCAGGGTAATAACTCCTTTGGATCCACGCTTGTGCGAAGGATATGAATCTGGAGGAGTACGCTTGCCATATCCGTTCTCACTGATTGCGAGTATGGAAGGTTGATTTGCTCCCTCTTCGAGATCATCCGGTTTGATCAAGCTCATGGAGATCACGAAGTCTTTTTCTCTGAGACTGATACCCTTGACACCCTGGGTGAATCTGCCTGTCTCACGCACGTCTTTCTCGATAAATCTGTTGCAATATCCGTTTCGCGTCGCGAGCAGGATATCATCAGAACCATCCGTGATCCGGGCATCGATCAATTCATCATTCTCCGTAAGCTTTATCGCCAGGATACCGATCGAGCGAGGTCTGGAGAATGCCGTCAGAGGTGTGCGCTTGACCAGTCCATTGCGGGTACACATGGTAATGTACTGCGAAGGACTGAATTCTTTCAGGGTCACGAATGCCTTGATCTTCTCCTGTTCCTGGAACTGGACCAGATTGACGACAGCTTTACCCCTGGCGGTACGGCTCGCCTCAGGTATCTCAAAGACCTTGATCCAATAGCACCTTCCATGATCTGTGAAGAGCAGGATGTAGCTATGAGTCGAGGCTACAAAGAGGTATTGGATGAAGTCATCCTCCTTGAGGTTGGAGGCAGAAAGCCCCTTGCCTCCTCTTCCCTGCACCTTGTAGGTATCGACCGGGATACGCTTGACGTAACCGTCATGCGTGATGGTGACAACGACAAGTTCATCCGCGATCAGATCTTCCATATTAAATCCTGATCCATAGGCTTCGATGATGGTCGTGCGACGGGAATCGGCAAATTTGCTTCTGATCTCCAGCGTTTCTTCCTTGATCAACTGCATCCGCAGATCTTTGCTGGCAATAAGTGCTTCCAGACGGTCGATTATCTTCAGGAGTTCCTGATATTCATTCTCGATCTTGTCGCGTTCGAGTCCGGTCAGTCTCTGAAGTCTCATCTCCAGAATTGCCTTCGCCTGAATTTCGCTGAGTCCGAACTTCGCCTGCAACTGCTCACTTGCCTCCGGAGGTGTCTGAGAAGCCCGTATCGTGGCGATAACTTCATCAAGATGATCCAGGGCTATCTTGAGGCCTTCCAGGATATGCAGGCGGTCTTTGGCGTTTCTGAGCTCAAACTGCGTCCTGCGTAAGACCACTTCATGTCGGAAGTCGATGAAGTTGGTGAGCATGTCCTTCATAGGAACGATCTTGGGCACTCCATCGATCAGACAGAGATTGATGACGCCAAAGGTACTCTGCAACTGCGTGTACTTGAAAAGCAGATTCTTGACGACGTTGGCATCGTGATTTCTTTTAACCTGGATCACCAGACGCATACCGTCACGACCGGATTCGTCTCTGATATCGCTGATGCCTTCAATTCTCTTTTCTTTGACTAATTCGACCATTTTCTCGATCAGCAGGGTCTTAGCCAGTTGATAGGGGATCTCCCTGATAATGATCAATTCCTGATCACTGGGAGTAGTCTCGATCTCGACCTTACCCCGCATGATGACCTTGCCTCTTCCTGTCTCAAAGTACTCTTTGATCCCTTCCATACCGAGGATGAATCCTCCCGTGGGGAAATCAGGACCCTTGATGTATCTGAGCAGATCGAGAGGTTGAAGCTCAGGATCGTCGATCAATGCGACCATCGCATCGCAGATCTCACCGATATTATGGGGTGGCATATTGGTCGCCATACCGACAGCGATACCGGAAGAACCATTGATCAGCAGGTTCGGTATCCTGGTCGGAAAGACGAGGGGTTCCTTACGGGTTTCGTCGTAGTTGGACTTGAAATCGACAGTGTCTTTCTCCAGTTCGTCCAGCATTTCCACTGTAGCCTTATGCAATCTGGCTTCAGTGTAACGCATGGCGGCAGGCGGATCACCGTCGATGGAACCGAAGTTCCCCTGTCCGTCGATGAGTTGATATCTCATCACCCAAGGCTGTGCCATACGCACGAGGGTCGGATAGACGACCTGCTCACCGTGAGGATGGTAGTTACCGGAGGTGTCGCCCGCGATCTTGGCGCATTTACGGAAATGACCGCCGGGGGAAAGATTCAGCTCGTGCATGGCATAGAGAATACGCCTTTGCGAAGGCTTCAGCCCGTCACGGATATCCGGCAGGGCACGTGAAACTATGACGCTCATGGAATAATCGAGATACGCCTGGCGCATCTGATCTTCGATCTGTACGTTGATTATCTTATCAGACATATATCTACTCCGTTAAATATCAAGGTTCTGGACATATTTGGCGTTATCATGGATGAACTCACGACGCGGCTCGACTTCGTCACCCATAAGAATAGTGATCATTCTGTCTGCTTCGATCGCGTCTTCCATCTTGATAGAGATCATAGTGCGTCTTTCAGGATCGAGAGTTGTCTCCCAAAGCTGTTCGGGATTCATTTCACCGAGACCTTTGTAACGCTGGATAAAGACGCCTTTGTCGCCGAGTTCGGCTATTGCCGCGTCACGCTCTTCCTCGCTGAAGACATAGTTCTTCTGTTTCCCCTTGCGAACCAGGAACAGAGGCGGCTTGGCGATATAAAGGTGCCCTGTCTCGATCAGAGGACGCATATAGCGATAGAAGAAGGTCATGAGCAGAGTGGCGATGTGCGCGCCGTCAACGTCCGCATCAGCCATAATGATGATCTTGTTGTAGCGGATCTTGGTAATATCAAAATCCTGTCCGATACCGGCTCCCAGCGCCAGAATGATCGGCTGGATCTTATCGTTGTTCAGGACTTTGTCAACCCTGGCTTTCTCCGTGTTGAGCATTTTTCCCCACAGGGGCAGTATCGCCTGATAAGCACGGTCACGTCCTTGCTTGGCACTGCCACCGGCGGAGTCTCCTTCGACCAGGAACAGCTCTGTTGTGAGGGGGTCATTGGACGTGCAATCCGCAAGCTTACCGGGGAGAGAGCCGCTTTCCAGAACGGATTTGCGCCGGGTAAGCTCTCTGGCTTTACGCGCGGCTTCACGTCCACGCGCTGCCATGATGCTCTTCATCGTGATATTCTTGGCTTCCGCGGGATGTTCCTCAAAGAAGGTCATAAGCTTCTCATAGACAGCGGAATTGACCACGCCTTCGACATCAGAGTTCTGAAGCTTGGTCTTCGTCTGACCTTCAAACTGAGGATTGCCGATCTTGACGGAGATGACAGCAGTCAGACCTTCGCGGATATCTTCACCTGAGGGCGAGACCTTCTCATTCTTGAGGAGGTCGGCGTTCTTGATATAGGCATTGACCGCACGGGTCAATCCGCTCTTGAACCCGGAAAGGTGAGTTCCACCCTCGATGGTATTGATGTTATTGGCAAAACTGAAGATGTTCTCCTGATAACCCTCGTTATATTGAAGCGCGACTTCAAACTCCATACCTTCCTTCTGGGAAAAGATATGGATCGGCTTGGGAAACAGAGGTTTCTTGTTCTGATTAAGGTATTCGACGAAGCTGTTGATCCCGCCGTCGTACTTGAAATCGTGCAGTCTGTCCGAACGTTCGTCCTGAAGCATGATCCGCACGCCCTTATTCAGGAATGCCAGTTCACGCAGCCTGGTGGTGAGATAGTCAAAGCTGAATTCGACCGTCTCAAAGATCGCCACGTCCGGCTTGAAGGTGATGACCGTACCGGTGCGGTTGGTCTCTCCCAGGATCTTCAGCTCAGTGACCGGGATTCCCCGCTCAAAACGCATAAAGTAGATCTTCCCGTCTTTGTGGATCCTCGCCTCGAGGTATTCTGACAGTGCATTGACCACAGAAACACCCACGCCGTGCAAACCACCGGAGACTTTGTAGGACTTGTTGTCAAATTTTCCACCCGCGTGCAGAACCGTGAGCACCACTTGAAGAGCGGGAACGCCTTCATCCTTTTGAATATCCACGGGAATGCCACGCCCGTTGTCATCGACTTCCACAGACCCATCAGCCTTGATCACTGTCTTGATCAGGTTGCAATAGCCTGCCAAAGCTTCATCGATGGAGTTGTCAACCACTTCATAAACAAGGTGATGCAAACCACGCTCACTCGTGCCGCCGATATACATGGCGGGACGCTTACGCACGGCTTCCAATCCTTTCAGCACTTTGATACTAGATGCTGTGTAGTTAGAATCTTGCATAATCTATTATCTCCTAATTAGTTATGACTTAATAACGAGGCAATTCCGCAAGCCGGCATGATCTATCTCGCAGAATCGTCGTTATCTGTTTGCAAATAAAATCGATACCCTATATTTGTCAAGAACAATCAGTCCTTTTTTTGCGATTTTATCTTGCTGTATAACAGCGACTTATGGAGTCGGGAAAAAGTCATTTTTCTGCCCCTGCCTGATAGTCCCACGATTATAACTGTTTTGTAGGCTCGAAATGCTTATCCATTCAGGATTATGTCCGGTTATTCAGAGCCTCTCTTTCTCACCCCGATCTCTTCCTCATACCCGAGCTTGAAATTCTGCTTTGGCGACAGGATGTCGCCCCTACTCATCTTGCTATCCTCTCTCTATCATCTTACGTCATGACATAAGATGATAGAGAG
>DAOPZE010000128.1:0-6525 GCA_035353255.1 Candidatus Cloacimonadota bacterium | reverse complement strand
CCTAATCATTCCCTAATCATTCCCTAATGGGATTAGGGAATGATTAGGGGAAGACTAGGGGTAGATTAGGCATGTGTAGCATAGGTCTAAGGTGGCGCAGAGGGTCATTTTATGGTGATCTTCTTCTGATCCAGGAAGGAGACCCGCTGAGAGTGAGATTCTTCGATACGGGAAATTCAACGGAGCACCGCGTGAAATACGCTAGTGTTTCCTGATCCGGGAAGACAATGATAGTGAGCTTAAAGCTAAGAAATAGCAGATATCTGTACTTTTCTATTGCCACATTTTTACAGGCGAAAAAAATGGCATTCATAAGAGAAATAATGATAGAAGGGAGGTCGCTATGATACAGCTGTTTAGCGTGTCAAATCAGCGGTTCACGCCAGTGCAGACCATGGACGAAGCCTTTTGGATCCACCTTCAGAATCCAAGCGTCGAAGAAGTGACTGATCTGGTGCAGAAATACGAACTCCCCGCGGACTTCATCGAAGATCTTGAAGATACCGATGAGAACGCCCGTATGGAATATGAAGACGGAGCAATGTGCCTGATCATCAGGGTCCCGCTCTTTTATAAGCACAAAACGGCGACGGTGCCTTTTGCCACTTCTCCTCTGGGGATAATCGCCATACCGGATAAACTGATCACCATCTCGTTCTATGAGAACGAAGTATTGACGCTGTATCTGGATTGCAAACACCGTCCCTTCGAGATCACACAGCAGAGTTTCATCCTGCACATCAACCTGCGGAACGCGACTTATTATCTGAAGTTCCTCAAAGAGATAAACCGCAGGACGTCCAGGATCGAGAATGAATTGCATCAGTCGATGCGAAATAAGGAACTCATCCGTCTGCTCAGGCTGGAGAAGTCTTTGGTCTATTTCAACACTTCTCTGAAGACGAACGAGATCATATTGGAACGTATGCAGAGATCGCGCTGGCTTCAGATCGATCCCGAAGCGGAAGATCTGATCGATGACGTCATCATCGAAAACAAACAGGCGATCGAAATGGCGAATATCTATTCCAGTATCTTGAGTGGAATGATGGACGCCTTTGCTTCGATCATCTCCAATAACCTGAACGTGGTGATGAAGTTCCTCACTTCGATAACGATCATGCTTACTTTGCCGACTCTGATCGCCAGCATCTATGGCATGAATGTCGAGCTCCCATTTCAGCATCGTGAGCATGCCTTCATCATCGTCATGGGCATCGCGGCTATCCTCACCTGCGTTCTGGTATTCATCTTTATCCGCAAGAAGTACTTCTAAAAGGTTAAAACTATGTATAAACTGAATGTTACGGACACTTTCAGCGCTGCGCACAGGCTCTGTGGCTATGATGGCGCTTGCAGTCAATTGCACGGACATAATTGGAAAGTAAGAGTTGGTATCGCTTGCAGTTGCCTGGACGAAATCGGCATGGCGCTGGATTATGGGATCATCAAGAAAGCCCTGCAAAGTATTCTGGAAGAGCTGGATCATAAATATCTGAACGAACTTGAGGTTCTGGGCGGGCTGAATCCCACTTCTGAGAACCTTGCCAGATATATCTTTGAGGAGATGAGCCTGGTTATCTCCCAGCCGACCTGCAGGATCGCCGAAGTCGAGATCTACGAATCGGAACGCTCTTCCGTGGTGTATACTCATGATTAGGCTGGTTGAGTCCTTCTACGTCAAAAGCGCTGTCGAACCCGCTGATTATCCGGCTTCTGCCTATCCTGAATTTGCTTTCGCTGGGAAGTCGAACGTCGGTAAATCGACCTTGATCAATCTGCTGACCAATCATCACGGACTGGCAAAGACCAGTTCGCATCCGGGTAAGACGCGTCTGCTGAATTTCTTCCTCATCCGCTATAAGCACGATGAGAGCGATACTCAGGGCTTTATGCAATTCACAGACCTCCCAGGCTATGGATTCGCGGAGGTCTCGCTGAATGAACAGGAGAAATGGCGCAAGATGGTCACCAAATATCTGGAACAGAGGAATCAATTGCGTTCGCTGATCGTGCTGGTCGATATACGCCATCCCGCTGACAAGAAGGATCTTATGATGCTGGAAATGCTCCGTTTGAGAAAGATCGATCACTGCATCGTAGCCACCAAGAGCGACAAGATCCCCAAGACCAAGATTCCCAAGACAGTGCAGCTTTTAGCCAAAGATCTTGGTATCGGCAAGATTCCTATCTTTCCGGTTTCAGCTCTCAATAACACAGGGTTTGACCCACTCCTCGAATGGATGTACGAGCGCTCCCTTCTGGCGCAATGAAACAAGACTTTGACATTATCGTGATCGGTGCCGGGCATGCCGGCTGTGAAGCCGCCTTAGCCGCGGCAAGGATGGGCGCCAGAACCGCGATCTTCGTGATCAAGCTCGAATCCATCGGCAGAATGAGCTGCAACCCTTCTGTGGGTGGGCCGGCAAAGGCACATCTGGCTCGTGAGATCGACGCGCTTGGCGGAGAGATCGGTTGGGTCGCAGACCTCACAGGTATCCATTACCGAATGCTGAATCGCAGCAAAGGTCCTGCCGTTTGGGCTCCCAGAGTTCAGAACGACCGGCAGCGCTATTCTCTGGTCATGCGGGCGCATCTGGAAGACTGTCCCGGCTTGCAGATCATTGAAGCCAATATCTCTTCCCTGATCCTCTCTAAGGACGAGGTGATCGGCGTGCGCAGTCAGCTCGGGAAGGAGTATTTCGCGCCCAAGGTCATAATCGCCACAGGCACCTTCCTCAGGGGTACGATCCACGTCGGCAACGTTCGCTATAGCGGCGGCAGGAGCGGAGAACCGTCTTCGGATGACCTCAGCCTATCCCTGATCGAAGCCGGACTCCAGACCGCACGGTTTAAAACAGGCACACCGCCCAGGATCGACCTGCGTAGCCTGGACTACTCCAAGCTTGAAGCTCAGCCGGGTGATGAAGATCCGGAAGGGTTTTCGTTCTACAGAGACGTCACTCTCCAAAACAGCGCTTGCTGCTATATCACCAAGACCACTCCGGAAACACATCGGATCATCGCAGAGAATATCGGACTTTCCGCGCTGTATTCCGGAATGATCACAGGCATTGGCCCTCGCTATTGCCCTTCGATCGAGGATAAGATCGTGAAGTTCCCGGCGCGAGAGTCGCATCAGGTCTTCATCGAACCAGAAGGACTCGACACTCATGAAGGCTACGTCAACGGCATCTCGACCAGTCTTCCCGCGACGGTGCAGGAAGCGATCCTGCGCTCGATCCCGGGGCTGGAAAAGGCAAGAATCATGCGTTATGCCTACGCCATCGAATATGATTACGTCTCTCCTGAAGAACTGCTCAGCAGCCTCGAGACCAAGAAGATCAGGGGCTTGTACCTAGCCGGGCAGATCAATGGTTCTTCCGGTTATGAGGAAGCAGCCGCGCAGGGCATGATAGCAGGGATCAACGCCTGTCTCTCCCTCGAAAGTAAAGATCCTCTCATCCTGGGACGTGATCAGGCTTATATCGGCGTTCTGATCGACGATCTGGTCACCTGCGGCACAAATGAACCTTACCGTATGTTCACCTCCAGAGCAGAATATCGTTTGCTCCTGCGTCAGGACAATGCGGACGAACGTTTGATGCCGGTTTCCAGGAAGTTGGGGCTGGTCAGCGAAACACGCTGGAACAAGTTTCAGACCATGCTGGAGATCAAATCCCGTGAGTTCGAACGGCTTCATCAGCTGAAATGCGCTCCTCACGCTGAACTCAGAGAACCGGTGAAGTTCAGCGCTCTTCTGAAACGTCCTGAGATTAGCTTTGCCGATCTGGCTGCCTATGGTTATGAGCGTCCCGCTGATCTTACTGATGACATAGCCCGCCGTATCGAGCTGGAGATCAAGTATGAAGGCTATCTCAAACGCTCTTCGGAAGAGCTCGGACGGTTTCAGGCTCAGGAAGATATTGCCCTTCCCGAAGAAATCGACTACTTTAACATAGAGACCATTGCCTACGAAGCCCGTGAAAAGCTGGATCGCATACGTCCCTCCAGTATCGGACAGGCGATGCGCATACCCGGAGTTAACTTCACCGACACCTCCGCGTTGCTGATCTGGCTGCGCAAACATGGAAACAAACAAGGATAGAGTTTATGAAAAAGCTATGCGTCTGGTTGCTGTTGCCGGTATTGTTCTTGACCGGCTGTTCGGTCTTTCGTCCCAAACCCATCGTGCCACATGTGCCGGATATCAAGATCCTCCCCTTCGATGCCCAGCAATGGCTCTGGCAGATACCTCAGGGTGATTATGCCGTGGGGATCAGCTATAGCGACACGTTCTATACTGATGGCGCGGACGACGCAGCGAAGGACTTTGCCGCTGTGGGGCTTTCGCGCAACCACTCGTCCTATATCGTGGACAAGGACAACATCATCACCATGGCGGAGGATAAGGAACTTGATCTCAAACAGGCTTCTTTCAACGTCGTCGTGAGTGAGGATCTGGATTATCTGCGTCGTGCCTCCAAGGAACTGAAGCTTGTCGGTCAGTTCGATACCAAAGGTTATTTTCTGGGACTCTATGGCTTCCTCGATACCAAGGCTGATACGCTTCTGGTGACCATGAATCCCGCTCAGCCCCCTGCCTGGATCTCCCGTACCGGTGTCCGCAAGGAAAAGAAGAAGATCCTCAGCGTGGCTTCCTCCCGTCAGGTTTCCCTGATGGATGCCTTCAGCGCGGCTCAGGAACTGGCTCTGCGCTATCTGGGGCAGTATATTTTGAGGGATGTGACCGGAGAAGTTCGTGCCGAAAACAACGTCATTCAGCGCAATCTCATCCTGGAAACAGTCACTCGCAGTCGTTCTGTTTTCTTCGATAAGGTCTTCATCCGTCAGATGAAGATCGATGGCAACGAAAGCTATGAAGTTTTCCTGCAATTGATGCAGGATCCTGCCACTCCATGACCGCCATAGCGATCATCCCTGCCCGCTATGCTTCGACCCGCTTCCCGGGTAAGCCTCTTGCGGATCTTTTTGGTAAGCCTATCATCCGCCACGTCTATGAACGGGCAAGTCAAGGCGATCTCTTCCGGGTTGTGTGCGTCGCCTCGGACGATGAACGCATCGCGCAGAGCGTTCTATCCTTTTCCGGCAAATGCTGCCTGACCTCATCCGATCATGCTTCAGGCACGGACAGGGTTGCGGAAGCCACGCTCGTGCTGGAACGTGAACTTGGTCTGCAAGCGGATGTTATTGTGAACATCCAGGGAGATGAACCGCTCATCAGTTCCGATGTCCTCAAACCTCTATTGGATACCTTTCTCGATCCGAATGTCAAGATGGCATCTCTGATGACTCTCATTACTGATTCTGTCGATCCAGTTGACCCCAACATCGTCAAAGTCGTTGTCGATCAACACCGTAACGCTCTCTATTTCTCCCGTTCGCTCATTCCTTTTGACCGGGATCGGACAGCGGATATCCCCCGCTACCGGCATATCGGGGTCTATGCCTATCGTCGCGAGACGCTCCTGCGTTTTGTCAGATTACCGGTCTCATCTCTGGAACAGAGCGAGAAACTGGAACAACTCCGCGCCTTGGAAAACGGCATCCCTATCCGTATGGTCCTGACGGACTATCAGGGCATCGGCATCGACACTCCTGAAGATCTTGCCCACGTCCAAGCCAAATTCCGAGACACACTTATGAGGCAATCATGAAAAAACTACAACTTTCTTTCCTGATCCTACTCCTTTGCTATTCCCTCTTTGGCGTGAAGCTGCGCCTGCATTATACGAACGACACACACGGCGCTTCCCTGCCCCGGGAATATACGTCGGAGACCGGCAAGATCTGTCTGGGTGGCTATGCCTCTCTGGAATACGCTCTGGAGCGAAGCCGCAAAGAAGCTCCCCGAAGCATCTGGCTCGATGCCGGAGACCAGCAGACCGGAACTGCCTTTGCCGCCCGTAAATACAAGGGAGCGATCGGCGGCGCGGTCGTCGAGGTCTTCAACCGCTTGGCCCTGGACGCCACGACCTTCGGCAATCATGAATTTGACCAGACCGTGGCAAATCTCGACCGGCTGAAGAAACTCGCCAAATACCCATATCTCTCCGCGAATCTGATCCGCAAGTCAGACTATACAACGTACGGAGACAAACCTTACACGATCATCAAAACCGACTCCCTCACCATTGGTGTGATCGGCCTCACCCTCACCGAACTGCCGGAAAAGGTCAAAGCCGAGAACGTCGCCTTCCTGAACATCTTGCCCTACAAGGCAGCTGTCAATCGCTATCTCGACGAACTCGACCCAAAGACAGATCTGATCGTGCTGCTGACTCATCTGGGGCTACCGGCTGACAGCCTGCTCGCCACACAATTGGACGACCGCGTCGATCTTATCGTGGGCGGACATTCTCACGACTGGCTGGAGACGCCCCTCCGGGTCAATGGCATCTATATCTGCACCGCAGCCTCCTATCTGGCGCTTCTGGGCAGGCTCGATCTCGAGGTTGTGGACGATCGCATCGTCTCGCTCGATAACCTTCTGATCCGGCTGAC
>DAOPZE010000127.1:0-6529 GCA_035353255.1 Candidatus Cloacimonadota bacterium | reverse complement strand
CGTATCACGTTTCGTGTTGAAATAAACAAGACGTTTATAAAACTAATCCGATCTAACACAGTGTGTCATGTCGTGACGGCTGTAGATCTCTGTAGTCGTCATTATGGCAAGTGCCGGCACATCTCTAGTAGTATGGGTGATCGCCTGGGCCGCCCCGATCAGTATTCTTCACAAGTAGAGTCGCATGGCATATACGCTTGATGCTGCACGTCTTGAAGTCCAAGTCGGCGCTGAGACAAGTACTTACCTTGAAGATTTGATAGCCGCCTTGAACTCCAAACTCAATGCCTCCGTGAATCCGGCGACAGGATGTCGCCTCTACTTTCTTCATTGATTGATTTATTGCTATTTTCCCACTATCCTCTCTCTATCCCCTTACGTCATGACGTAAGATGATAGAGAGAGGATAGCAAGATGATAGGGGGAAGAGATCAGGAGCGCAGGGCTTTTTGGATAAGCTCCACCCTGTCCAGTCTTTCACGGCGAAGATTTACGTTTAGAAGAAGTTGGAGAGGAGGCACGCGAAGGATATGTCCATGCCACTGAACCTCTTCCAGATGCGCAAGAGCGTAGGGTCCGCAATCGACAGGATCGGGATCATCGAGGACCGGCGAGGGATCAGAGGCGATATCAATCCGGGCTTTGAGAAAGAGCACACCAAAATCCTTGGTTACCCAGCCCTGGGTATCTATTAAAGGCTCGATGAAGCAATCCGAAAAGAGTTCGCAGATCGCGTCCACATCCCTGCTGTCGATCATGATATCCACATCGTGAGGACTTAAGGGGATCCCTCTGATACAGGCAGAACAGCTTCCCGTCAGCCACCAGCGGATCCTGGTAGGGCTGATCCTCAGGATGAATTCTTCCAGCGCTGCCTCCCAGGGAACCTCGCGGAAGTAGCCAAGCTGGTCGAACATCTCCGGGGCAAAGTTTTCAAAGCGTGAGATGATCCGCTCCATATTCGGCAGATCCGCGGAGAAAGTTTTGATATAGTCGTCACCATCCTGCTGATAGAAACACATCTGCAGGACGGGAACATACTTGGGATCAATATCCGATAAACGGAAGACTACATCTTTGCCGGACGTTTCACAAGAGGCGCGCACTATGCAAAACCTGTCAGTCCAGCTTGCCGGTGACGACCAGCCTGCTCAGATCCCAGCCATTAGCGGTCAGCCAGTCGGTGATCTCCTTGTAGGTAGCCTTGCTGAAGGGCAATTTTCGGGCGAGGATCCAAAGATACTTGCGGGAGGGATCGCTGACCACGGTATAGGTGTAGTTCTTTTCATCCATTCTGACGACCCAATAGTCCCCTTTGAATGGCCAGAAGAAGGTGACCTTAAGCTTGGAATTGGTCTTGTCCACAGGATAAGCCTTACCCTTGGCGCGTTTGATCATTTTCAAACCCGCTTCGTCGTCATAGATGCTGTTGACCACGGAGATCTTTCCGTTTTTCATCAGACTATAGTCCGCAGTGACCAGCTTGCCTACATTGGGTTGGAAGCCCGTGGGGTTGTATGCTACTTGATACCAGCGTCCCAGATAACGGTTAACATCGATCTGTTTGACGGTCGTGACAGGCGCTGCAACCAGCCCGGTTGCCAGAATTGCCATTGCCACTATAAGGATCAGAGAGTAGTTCATAATAGTCTCCCAAGAAATATCTTTTACCTACAATATAATCAGTATTCAATACTGAGGCAATCATGCTCAGGGGAAAAGGATTGGAACACGGGGATCTGACATGCTTGCTATCCGGAGCTAGATATTCCCTGGCGTCACCCCAATACTGCCGTCTGTAGCCCTTAACCCACGATTGATGAAATAGAGCTAAAAAGAAAGGGGCTTTGACCAGCAAAACCCCTTGATACACAAGACGATTATCGGTAAAGTCTATTTGACGAGTGAGACGCGCTTGACACTTCGCTCAGTTCCGCTCTGCATGACCAGGAGATATGTTCCGGAGGGGCACTCTCTGCCGGTGCTGTCCTTCGCGTCCCATTGCAGTGAATATTTGCCTCTGCTTTTATGAGTGTCGGCGAGAGTCTGGATGAGCTGGCCACGGGTATTATAAACAGAGATCCGGATCTGTCCGTCCTGCTTGAGGGTGTAGCTGACGTTCAAAACAGGATTGAAGGGATTGGGGAAGATATCTGCCAGTCCGGTTTCAAAGGGTATTTCCGGGCTTGATCCGGGCGCGCTTTCGAGAACAATACGTTCGGGTCCGAAATACTCGATACTGCCGTCCATCGCAATGCTCTGCAACCAATAGTAATAAGTGCCACAGCTCTGCAAGTCCTCATCCTCGAACTGGTAACGGGTGGCGGTAGAGCTGTTTCCGGCATAGATCAACCCTGAGACTGTTTCTGCCGATGCCAGATCATCTTTCGTGTTGCGCAGGATGTAGTAGCCACTGATCGCCGTTTCAGACTGCGTGGTCCAGGAAATGTGAACTGATCCGAAACTAAGGGTCGTAGCGGTAAACGAGGAAAGCTGAACAGGTAGCGTGACGTCACCATTCTTAATGACAGTAAAGTTTCCGCGATTATCAAAGCTGTTGAGGATAATGGAGATCCAGCGGGGATTAGAATGAGTGTCGAACTCGGAGGAGCTATAGATCTGGTTGCCTTTCCTGACAGACGGAACTCCGGACGTCCAGTCTATACCATTATCGTCCGCAACATCCCAGTAGAAGGTTATCCTCTTGTTGCCGCTCAACTGACCGGAGATGCTCCAGCGCCGGCGTATAGCATTTGCCTGATTGTTATTGGTATCGGTATCAGGACGGTAATTGCGGATCTTTACGCCATTGGGATCAATGCGGTGATAATAGTAGCTGCTATCAAAGCCATCGATCAGAGAGAGATCACCGTCAATAGCGACGTTGCCTATGGCGGTACCGTCATTGACCGTCACCACATCCTTGACCAAGATGGGATTGGAGAAGGTGACCCCGGATGTGTTATCCACGGTGATTGAATTCACGAGGGTGCGTCCGTCCGGGCTGGTCTCCGGGGTTGTGAGAAAGGTGCCAACCGTTTGGACAGTCTGTCCGTTAAAGGTGTAATTGCCTGAGCTGCTATAGTCACGGGAACCCAACTGGATACTGCCGGTTTTATCAGTAGAACTGATCCCTTGGGGATGGGCAGTGATCAGCGTCGAATTTGGCTCCATGATAAAGTGCCCGCTTCCATACCAGGCTTGGTCGATGATCTCGGTTCCGGTATTCAGTGAGCTTCCGGTCGTGACCCTTACATCATAGACCGCTTTGACGCCATTGCTGAGAGAAGTTCCTGCGGGATTGGAGAATACTATGCCAAGAACCTGTTCAGGGAAACTTTCTCCTGTGACTTGCGGGATTGAACCGTAAAAGGTATAATACGCCGGGCTGAGATTCTTGATCCCGCTAAGGCGAAGGGCTCCATCCAACCCCTGAGTATGAGAGATATTGATGAAAGAACCGTATCCCGCGGTAAACGATCCCTGTCCGGTGATGCTGCCGTGTTCACCAAGATTCATCGTGCCACTTGATAGAAGACTAAGCATGAAACGCGAGGATGAACTGACAACCTCACTGTTGTTCGAGAAGACACCTCCAGCTTCGATGGTTAGCGAAGCTGAGTTGCCAAGACAATTCAGGGTTCCATTATTTGCTAGTATGGCTCCGGAAGCGATGCGCATAGTTCCGAGAGTGAGGTTCGCTCCCGGGTTGATGATCATCTCGGAGGGTCCCAGAAGTTGGAACTCGGCACTGATGATCAGGCTGCCGCGCAGGTCGATTCGGCTGGCGGTGCTGAGATAGTGACGAACCGAGATGGTTCCCGTGATAGGCTGAGCCGGGATAGAATTTGCATTAACCCAGCTGTTGCCATTATATACTTCCCAAAGTTGGGAGTTTTCCCAGCTTCCGCCCCACTTGGTACGATAGTCTCCGGCTGTGACGGCAAAGAACTTGCCCAAGGGTAGTAGTAAAGCCAAAATTACCAAGGAGTTGGTATAAAGCGAAGATCGTATTGACATGACAGTACTCCTTTATTAAAGTTTGGTGAATTGAGTTTTATCTCAAAGAAAATATAAAAATGCAAGATCAATCATGAGCCAAAAACACGTAGAGCCTTTTTCCGTCAAGCAAAAACGGATAATGACAACTAGGTGCTAATAGGGCGAGCGGACAAAGTGAGAGAATCTCAGAAAGGGCTTGACAAAAAACCGCCCTGGAATTTGTAGTTCGAAACTGAATTGGGAGGATTAGTCCTAATTGGTAAGGCAGCGGTCTTGAAAACCGCCGGGTTCTGCCCATGGGGGTTCGAATCCCTCATCCTCCGCCAGATATTTATAGTGTGATCTCCAAGCTGGAGAGGTGGCCGAGTCGGTTGAAGGCGCACGCCTGCTAAGCGTGTGTAGGTCAAAAGCTTACCGAGGGTTCGAATCCCTCCCTCTCCGCCATTCAAATTGCTGGGCAGTCGCCAAGCGGTAAGGCACCGGGTTTTGGTCCCGATATCCGGGGGTTCGAATCCTCCCTGCCCAGCCAAAGAGATACTTTATAACAACCTGATTGTATTGCTGGGATGTCGTATAATGGTAGTACAGCGGACTCTGGATCCGTATATGGGGGTTCAAATCCTCCCATCCCAGCCATTATTACCTGTATCCACAAATCCACTATCTTCTCTATCATTGTTTTCTCACCATGTAAGCAAATTTGCTCTCATCCTGCTCCCTCTTTGTGTCAGATGTTTACGGATATCCTCTTCCTGAATTCCGCAATAGCTGATTATTTGTTTGACAGAATAGGGATAATGCCCAGACTGGATGCGATATCGTAAAGTATTGTTATACTATCAAACAAATAAAGGAGTACAAAAATGAAAGCACAGAATGTAGAGCTATCTAAACTCGCGACAAGAATTACTTTATTAATATCCGCGGTAGCAGTGTTGTTTATCATGGGCTGCACCATCCCCGGCATCGTGATCAAGGCTCCGGATATCACCGTGACGGATCCCGGCACGACTGCAGAAGCTCCTACCGGTGGTGCTGATGCCCAATTTGTCCAGCCTGAAGAATATTTCGTCTTTGACGAGCTTTTGGGCGACAGAGAATGGCAGTATGTCGAACTGGCGAAGATGATCACTCCCGCGACCGCCGAAACCAAGAATCAGGCTCAATTCTTCATTATCAATGGTGGACAGACAAAATGGATGAAATACTGGGTCAAGACTCGTATCGCCACCAGTGCTGATTTCGCACTTGGAAAAGAGGTCATCATCTTTGAAGGTTCGACCCAGAATGATGTTTATCAAGTTCCGCAGACCAATCAGGAAGCCCGCACCAATAGCTGGTTCCAGGCTCGTATCGTGGATACTTCAGAAACCTTCCGCGGCTATGTCATGGTCAGCGGAGGCTATAAGGTCGCCCTCAATAACATGAGAGTCGCCGTCAAATAGCTAAAGCAAAGCCTTTCAACTTCAAAACGCCGGTCTACGCCGGCGTTTTGCTAAATATGCAACTTCCTTCAATCCCTGGTGAAAAACTGATTCCTCGAGATCGATATCAAACAGCTATGGAGCAGTTTCAACAGCGAATCCTGACGGCAGGGAACTGATCCCATGGTTATCTCATGAGGGCGACAGACAGAGATAAAGGGTCACAACAAAGGGACATAAAGCAAAATCTCTTGACATATAACGAGGGTATTACAGCTTATGGTACAAAATATGCTATTTTAGTGGTAGCAGAGTAAATGTAAGGGAATATGGAGCGAAAGGAGACTTTGATGCATAATGTTCTGCCTATCCTGCTTGCAATGACATTATTAATCCTGCCGTTGATGCTCAGCGCGGAAGCGGCTTCAGATATGGAATACCTGAATGACTATATGCGCGTCCGGGGTGACCTCTCCGGCAAGGAAGTCGTATATCACTGGACGGGAACGGCATACAGCTATGTGCCCAATGAAAACAAGAAGATCCTCTTCAACTTTGAGGGCTTCAATATCGCCCGTACAGTCACCACTGAGGGTGGCTATGAGCTGCTTACCCGTGAGGCTGCTTTCTACCTTGATCCCTTGACAGGCAAGATCCTCGAGACCTGGAAGAATCCTTTTACGGGGAAAACAGTACCCGTTGTTCATGTGTGGAACGATCCGGTCAATCAGGATCTTACCTTTGGTCCGGAGTATCTGCCCTATGTGAGGAAGATGCTTCCCTCCACGGATCTGGGTGATCAGATCGCCTTCAACAATGAGATCTTTCCCCTCTATGACAATCCGCTGACGCGTAAGGAATACGGTGATTTCTCTCAGGGGGATAAATATCAATCGGCAGAGTTCTTCCAGTTCTTCGTCAACAAAGCTGACTTGGCGAATAAGGACCTGACCAGCGTTCCGGCGACAATATCCTGGACGAGGATCAGCCCCTGGCTACCTTTTATGCGGATGGGCGACAGACCCGGTAATCTGGTCTTTGTTTGCCGCGGACGCAAGCTTCCCGGAGGATATTCGGAGCTTCCTTTGGCTATCAGGGAATAC
>DAOPZE010000126.1:0-6557 GCA_035353255.1 Candidatus Cloacimonadota bacterium | reverse complement strand
CCTCAAAACTGTCCCTGAAAAGGGGAAACTGTCCCTCCTTATATTTGTATAGGGGGTTACAGGGATCAGGGATCAGGGATCAGGGATCAGGGATCAGGGATCAGGGATCAGGGATCAGGTGCTGGTGTTCATCTCCAGGAGAAGCATGATCCAGTAGGGACGTTCGCAGGTCACGAGGCGGGAGATGAGGTTGCAGGATTTGGTGATGAGATTTGCGCTGGGTGGGAACTCAGTATTCCCGCATTGAGGACAGCCACCGGGAAAGTCACCCTGATACCACTGTCCGCCAAGGCTTTGCCGTATCTTGAGCAGGCTTTGGGGATAGTCACGTACGGGCTGGCCGAGGAGGTCTTCCGCCAGGACATTGTAGCCGCTGAAGAGATTGAGAAGACGCTTACGGTGAAAGCTTTGGATATGACCATAGGCATTGAAGATGCGCAAGCACTTAGGGCATTTGACGTTCTCGGCGACCAGTTGCTCCTTGTGCGGCACCGAGATCAGCAGATATCTCCTGCTGACCCGTTTCATTTCCCTGATGGCGCGATGCAGATCGAGGCTGGGAAGATGCTCCAGCATCTGATTGGACATCACCAGATCGTAGGAATTGTCTTCAAAGGGAAGCTCCGTCGCCGAGGCAAGGATCTTTTTTGTCGTGACGAATTGCAACGCTTCCTCGGAGATATCCACCGCGGTGACGTCGAAATCCTTACTCAGGAGATTGGTGATAATGCCGTTGCCCGCGCCGATATCGGCTATACTGCGCACGCCTTCCGGGATACGCTTGCGAATCAGTTCCGCCTTGACCGTCACTGCGCCACTGGGGTCATAATTCGCCCAAAAGTTCTGATCCGTACTCAATATATCCTCTTTATGGCTTGCCCCTGCTTTGACCATAGTTGATTCATATCAGAGGCATCTGCGCTTTCAGCTTTCTCTGTTTCAGGAACTGTGGGATATAGCCACCCAGCAACGCCAGGAGGGTGATCAAGATCCCGGCAAGGCTCAGCTTGAGACTGCGGGCATAGGATGCAGGCGCGAAGACCAGTTCCAGCGTATGTTTCCCGGCAGGGATCTTCAAGCCGCGGAGAATGTAGTTCGTTGCATAAATTGGAATCTCCTTGCCATCGAGGAGAGCCTTCCATCCCGCGGGATAGTAGGTCTCGGAGAGTACGAGGAAACCTTCTTTGATGGTATCCAGAGAGTACTTCGCGCTTTGCAGCGAATAGCTTACCAATTCCGCCTTCCCGACTCCTGCCGAATCGGCAATCGTACTGACCAAGGCATTCTTGTCCTCGATCAAAGCAGTGTTGCGTGGTTCAAATGTACCTCTCCCCAGCTCGGCATAGACCGAATCCGCGGAAGAGAACAGACGCTGTTCCCGGACGAACCAGGCTTTGGGAAGCGCACTCTGATTCTGATAGACAAAGACACCTTCCTCAGAACTGAAGGCAGTGCGGTATTTCTGCAGGTACTGCGCCATAGGCAGAGAATCGGACAGAAGCACATATTTCACCGCGAGCATATCCAGCACAGGCGTGGATTTCTCCCTGCCGCCCTGCTCATAGACTCCCTTGAGATAGCGGATAAACTCGCCGTCACGCTTGGTTTTCGGGTCACCATTGACAAGGCGCAACACATCGTCGTAGCGTTTGAGCTTTGCCGCGGAATAACCACCGATGGTCTGATGATAATATGCCCATTCGCCATCGGGACGGGTTTGGGTCATGTTAAACGGATAGATGCGGTAATTGGACTTATCCGAGAGCAGGAATTGATCGTAATCCGTCTGAGCGAATTTCTCCTGATGCACCGCTGCGGGTTCGAGGTTCTTAAGATGTTTACCGGTATAGATCCAGAGATCGATAAAGGCAACGAGGGTGATCAGCAGGACAAATATCCCTCGTTTCAGTTGCTTGATCGAATACAGATATGCCAGTCCCATGCTGACCGTGAGGAAGAGCAGACTGGTGATGCCGCTCTTGTAAAGAAGCGCAAGCCGTTCAGCCTTCAACTGAGGCAGATAGCTCATGGAATCCTGTGACTTGAGCTGCTGCAGAGTGTTCTCGTTGACGAAGGGAAGTCCGCCGAAAAGCGTCTTTGCCAGAAGCAGCCAGGCAACAAACACCGCTCCACAGATCCAGAAGACGCGGAAGAGCTTCTTGCTGTAAGCTGTATTGCCTGCCTCGCCCTGATCGACAACGGTGTCGATACCCAGAGCGGCGAGGATCACACCAATGATCTGAGGCATGACCAGGATCATCGAGGGAACTCTGAACTTGTTAAAATACGGCAGATACTTCAGGAGCAGATCGGAGATAAAGGGAGCAAAATTACCAAAGGACATCAGGGTAAAGAGAACCGACGCGATCCAGAGGAAGATCGCCATCCGTTTGTGCTTGCCCGTGAGAGCGAGAAAACCGAACGCCAGAACGACTATGCCAAAGTAGTTGTAGATCTGAGTGAAGGGCATAAAGCCCCAGTAATCCTGATTTATCCCACCAAAGAAATTGGGAATGACAAAGCTCAGTATCTCCCAGGGATGGAAGCTCCAGCCTTGGGCATAGCTCTTCTCCAGCCCGGCTTCACCGCCTCGCATCGTGTAGTGGCTATATTCCATCGTGCTCATATAGGGATTCATGACCGCCAGAACCGTCAGCGCGAAGGCAACGACCAGCAGTCCGGTGAAGATCCCGAAGCTCTTCAGGTCTTTAGCGCGCCAGCTTTCGATCAGTTGGAAAAGCCAGTACATCCCCACAAAGAGATAGAGGTAATAACTGATCTGAGGATGATTCTCCCGGAGCTGAGTGATGAGGAAGGTAGCCATCAGCCCCAGGCTCAGGACTCCTGGCTTCTTTCGCAGATTCATCAATGCCCAGATAACCCAGGGTATATACATGATCGCTCTGAATTTGGTATTGTGTCCGATCTCGATCAAGCCCGCCCAATGGCAGCTGAAGATAAAAGCGATAGCACCAAAGAAAGCGATCCAGGGATCAAGCCTGAAAGACCTGAGCAGGACGAAGATACCCAGCCCACCCACGAACAAGAGGAATATACGCCAGTTGATGACCTTATCCGTGACCTTGGTGATGCTCTCCAGGAAGGGATAGCGGTTTGGGAACGAGATCATGTACGAGGGCATTCCGCTAAACATATTGGGAGTCCACAACGCATTATCCGAATGTGTTTTATTGTAATCTATAATAGCTTTTGCCGCGCCTTGCCACTGGGTGATGTCACTGGCGATGGGTGCTTTATGCTGGTAAGCGATCGGGAAATAGACCATACTCACGATCACGAACAGCAGACCTGCCAATATCCAGGGAGTATAGCGGGAATCGATCAGTGGCTTCACGGGGATCGCCTTAACCTGAGTAGGGACTGAGGCTTTGGGCTTTGTCTTATGTTTAGGATTCTTCTCAGACATCGTTCATCCTTGTCAGATACGTTTTTTTGCATCTGAATCATCCGGCTGATATTGGTCAAGAAAAAAGTCAGACGGCACTATTTCCCATGCACTTGGCGCGGGACGAGGATCACAGCCGCAATGAAATGAACTGCCAGATGCAGGGGATCAGGGAGCGTTTCTGGCTATCCGGAAACCGATCTTCCTGTCTTTATCCGTCGGCATGTCCCAATTCCTGTGAGCGACCGTGCAGTAGATGTTGTAACTCGTCCAGGCGCCTCCCCGCAAGATCCGGCTAGAGCCGTTTGCGGCTCCATGCGGATTGGTCTGTGGAGTCGTGGGATATTCCTGGTAGATATCCCAGAGCCACTCAAATTCGTTCCCGCTCATGTCATATAGTCCCAGTTCATTAGGTGCCTTGGTCGCGACCAGATGCGCCAACCCGTCGGAATTGTAGTAGCACCACGCAACCTCGTCATAGGTGTCACTGCCGCTGTAAATATAATCATGGCTCAAGGTTCCTCCCCTTGCCGCGAACATCCATTCCATCTCGGTCGGTAGCCTGTAGCCATTGGCATTCCAGTTGCAGTGGATACCGGTGTGATTCACGTCTTCCTCATCCCAGCCGGGAGACCAGTTATCGGGATTGGTTTCCCAGGCTCCGTATGTATAACAGGGTGTCAGACCGTGCAGGAGGCTGAGTCTGTTACAATATTCGATGGCGTTGAACCAGGATACGAAATAAACAGGATATGCGGCTCCAGTCCCGTAAGTATGCGAGGGATTAATGCCCATAATGGAGGTATAGGAGGATTGAGTGACTTCATATTTGCTGAGGAGAAAACCGGAGAGAGTGACATTTGCCACGCCATTATTGAACGTACCGCCTCCAACCCGCGCCATATTGCTTTTCGAGCGGCAGAGCCTGAATCCGATAAAGCGGTTCCCGGCATAAGGCACGAAAGCAGAGCGCTTCACAACCCGGCAGCCATAAGCCTGATCCTGCCAATTCCCGCCCCGGACAATCCTCTGGCTTCCTTCCTGAGGACCGGGAGGATCCAATTGCGTAATATTCCAATACGAATCATACCAATCCCAACAAAACTCACTGATATTCCCGCTCATATCATGCAAACCCAAGGCATTAGGATTCTTAAGCCCGATCGGTTTGACGCCTCTGAGATCACTATTCCCCACAAACCAGGCGAGCGAAGCAAGCTCATTCCCACCGGAATAGACATAGTCAGGATTGTTTGTGCGGCTTCGAGCGGCAAACTCCCATTCAGCTTCTGTCGGTAATCTGTAACCGTTTGCCAACAGATCGCATGTCACCGCGTTCCACTGAGGGTTATCGGTGACCGGAATAACGCCCCACTCAGCAGGATCGGACGATGCATTGATCCGGTAAACAGGCTCCAGACCCTCTGCCAGACTGCGCAAGTTGCAATAAACGAGGATCGAATACCAGGACACGTTGAACACCGGATAGTTCGGCCCAAACTCATATTCAGTCTCCGGGATCTCTCCCATGATCTCGCTCCACTGGCTCTGGCTGATCTCATATTCTCCTATCATGAATGGAGATAGCGAAACAGTATGAACCGGCACTTCGTCCTGATTCCCAATACCAACGCTTCGCCCCATAACATAGGTACCGCCATCCACAAAGAGGAAATTCTCCGGGATATCGGACACTGTGCCATCCTCGGCGAGAACCTTGAACCGGTAGAGGTTACCATCGAGCAAAAAGGCTTCCGCACCGGCATTCCAAACGATATGCTTCCCAATTCCGGGAGCTATATTCTCACCAATATCACCGGTTAGATTCTGAAGGCCGGGATGGACGCCGAAACTACCTCCATCGTCCGAACTCAATTCCAGAGTGATGCTGCAGTGATCTCCCTCGCCATCGCTCAGGTCGTACATAATGTCGATCATTCTGCTGCCATCAGTGCGTTGATGGAAGGACACGTTCGAAACGACCGGTGCTATCGCGAAACTCAATAGGGGGACTATCGCGCATACCACGATCAGGAAAAACTTCTTCATCTCGCTTCCCTCCTTTGCTTAGCCATTCTTTCCCGGATATCTCCCAATGTTAAGACTGGGTTCTGAGGATGATTGATCTCACCTGTAAGTTCCCCGAAGACATAGTCATAATCGACATAAGCGATAACCCTGTAGAACACTTTACGAAAGAAAAGCCCGCCACCCGGATGCATGATGCTAAAGCCTTTAGTGGCTCCCACAAAACTGAAGCTTTCCAGAGGATCATTGGGATTCGTGCTATAAACAACGATGTAGCCATCCGGCGCAAGTGGTTCTCCGTGAATATTTTGAGTCACCGGTTGCCAGGAGATCAGATTATCCCAGTTCGAAGTCACCGCCACTTGCACATTCTGAGGCGCGAGCGGAGGTAAATAGCTGATCTCGAAGGTATTGGCTGATGTCCTCTCGGAGGCATTTCCATAAGCATCGACCCCGCGGACTTTGATCCGGCAATGCGGATATGCCGTCTCAGGAAGAGTCCAGACATAAGGAAGCGAATCGGGAAGATCAGAGGCTAAAGGATCATAAGTCGCCCCGCCATTGGTGCTGAGCCACAGCTCGATGCCGTTCCCGGTGGGGTTATTGTCCGCGAACGTCCAGAGGATATCCCGCGCATCCTCGATATACCAAACCTCACCCCCATTCGGGCTGAGCAATGACAGTTCCGGAACCTGCGTATCCAGGATACCGGATTCCGATACCGAATACCCCGATACACCCTGTAGGGATGCGATCAGGAACATGACAAGACCTAGACTGATAAATACCTTCACGATAAACTCTCCATTTCGGGTCGATTGCCCTGACCCGGAATTACTCTTTTATCAATAATTCATTGAATTGATAGCAATACTTCTGTGTCAAGAAAAATATCCGCTTTGAATCCGCTCTCATGTTGCTGACTATCAGCTTATTGAGGCGATAGACACTGCTATCATCATTATTTTGCATTGCCTTACGCATCCTGAGCCCACATCAAGTGTCAACTCAAATCAGGAAACTACTCAGGAAAAATCACCTTTTCAATCCCTAAGCTTCATGGGACGTATCTCTAATGATCCCCTAATCATTCCCTAATCATTCCCTAATGGGATTAGGGAAT
>DAOPZE010000125.1:0-6686 GCA_035353255.1 Candidatus Cloacimonadota bacterium | reverse complement strand
ACGACCACTGTGACACGTGATACCGATTTGAAGGTTTGGGTGAGACTTTGTACTTGCTATTGCCCTTTAAGCATCCGTAACCCGGGCAGATCCATTACCCTTCGGAAGGCGTACGCATCTCGAATGTTTATACGGCTATCGTACGGGAAGCGTACGGGAGGCATACGGTGGGCGTAGCGGATAGTGAAAGGTGAGGACGCTTAGGGATCGCGGCAGATTACTCAATACCAACGTGGGTATCGAGGGTTATCTGCCGGACTTTCGGGAGGAACCAAGCCCCGGATCAGGATGCAGCAGTTCACCGGTTGGAATAAAACTTGCATATAATACTGAATGAGTTGCAGATAGGCAGCCGGGTAAGATATAGGTCATCAAGATTCATGGAGGTAAGTATGAAAAAGATCATGTTTATGGTTTATTGTTTTATGGCAGTCTGGATCGGCGCGACGATCACCACACCCGTCAACCGGGGAGCCGGGCACATGGCGGGCAAGATGGCGGCGTATGCATCGGGGGATACCATCGCTTTCGTTTACAATGACAACACCAATGCGGATCCATCTCACATCAGCAGCATCGTCTATAAATACAGCTACAACGGCGGAACCACCTGGAGCAGCACCGCTATTGATCAGGTTTGGGACGGCTTTTGCAATCCTTCCCTCTCCATCTCTCCGGGTGAGATCCTGGTCACCTTCACTCAGACGAATCAGCGCAAGCTTGCCAGATCCACCAATGGCGGCATGACCTGGGCGATCCTCAACATGGGAACGACCTTCGAGAAGAGTCCGAGAATCGAGCGCCGGGGTACTGAATATCATAATTTTGAGCTGGATGTGCCCTATTCTGAGTATCTGCAGAGCTCTTTCGCCACGACCGACAATCCGGAGGAACTCCGCGCTCCACAATTCGTCACGGACCAGGAACTCTCCTGGAACCAGACTCCTGTCTATTTTCACGGAGCGGACG
Source organism: Candidatus Cloacimonadota bacterium (assembly GCA_035353255.1). Classification (GTDB taxonomy): domain Bacteria; phylum Cloacimonadota; class Cloacimonadia; order Cloacimonadales; family Cloacimonadaceae; genus PHBP01. The sequence continues at coordinate 5,717 of DAOPZE010000125.1, read as the reverse complement.
TCGTGCAGGGGACGGTGCGTTCCAATAGCAACATCTGGATCAAGCAGACCACCGGCGGGACAAACAACGGCTGGCCCATCTTTCTCGATACCGTGATCACCAGCGGAGTCATCCAGGCTCCCACGGCTTACAACGCGGCATCCATCTTCAGAGGCGGTCTGATCACCAATGCTCCAAAGATCGAGCTGGATAACGTCGCCAATGAGTTTAGTAATTGGGTGAACGTGGGGCCGGCAACCTTTGACCCCAATAAGATCGTGCTGGTCACCGGCTTCGGGGAAAGTTTCACAGTTCATCTGGGGCAGCTCACCAATCCGCATCAGATAACGAGGCAGGTCTATCAACAATATCCTCCCGGATCCTCGATGTTGGGAACGAATACTATCACCGTCTGCGATACGGTCTGGACACAATTGGATGGTTACAATGTCCACGGCGGTGAATACCAGGTTCACAACAAACTCTGGATCAGAGGCGTGTTTTCCGGACATCATTCCTGGGCATGTCACGACAGCATCTGGATCGTGGGAAACATCACCCTGAGCGGAACTCCTGCCGGAACAGCGCCGGATAATCCCGCCAACCCCAATCTGGAGGATTCCGTCACCCTGATCACGATGGAAAAGGTTCTGTTCAAGTACGGATTCAAGGATCCCGTCTCCAATCAGAGAGTGCATCCTTTGTGCAAGGCGGATTCCAACCCCAGCTACATCTACGCTTCGGTCATAGCCCTGAAAGAGGATGATGACCCGCGTCAGGACGGCACCATCACCTTTGAATATCAACATCCGCACGCCTCGATCCCGGCGGCGAATTATCTGGGCAACCTCTACACGGATATCGATCTGCACCGCTATTTCTACCCTCAAACGGCGACGGTGGTCTGGCCCGCGGCAGTTGATCTGCCCTGGTACAACCCCCTCTGGCCGGAAGCTCAGCCCTATATGGAACGGGGAATACTCCAGTTCTGGGGTTCCCTCTACCAGCGTAGACGCGGCTACGTCCACCGGAACTGGCTCGATCCGGAATACAACACCGGAAACGTCTGGGATCCTTCGATAGATGCTTGCGGGGGAGCATCCTACGTGAACGGAACCAACCCCATGGATCCGATCCTGAATATTCCCATCTATCCAGCCAACTATCCCGGGGCTTCGGGCCAGGGCATTGGCTACAAGAAGGATTACCGGGGCGACAGACGCCATGAGATCGATCCCAAATACTTTTCCTGGGGGATCAGGCTGGGCTCCAGAGCCGCTTCAGCAGGTGTTTTCACCACCAACTACCTGAGCAAATACTGTCGCAAGATCCACACCAGAAACTATGCCAAACGTGGCTCAGCGGCACTGTATAGCGTCAATGATCAGGCTGTATTCGAGATGAATGGCGAATTTACGAACCTCAGTTCCGTGAGCGGTAACGGCTGGTTGATCACAGGAACGGCGATCACGGCGGACAACCATGCCCTGCTGTGCCAGATCAACCCCCAAGACGATCAATACGCTCTCGGGCTCAGGGAGATCGATCCTCAGGATCTTGCGGCGGATTGGCTGATGGAATCGGTCGTGCCTACCACAGTCAATGATATCGTGGTCATGCCCGATGGACGCAAGATCTTCGCGCGGCTGGATAATGAGGGTGATAACTATCTCAGTTTCAGTCAGATCAGAGAGGATGGAGAGATCGTGCTGATCGAGAATTATCCAGTCACGATCCTGGGCGACGATGCTCTTACCAAGGAAAGCAGGATCTGGCTGGTGCCCTCATCCAATACGGAACTGGAGGTTTTCATCTGGAAGAAGATGGCGGGCGGGAACTCGGACAATCCCTTCGGAACGATATACACAGCGCACGCGGTGATGCCTCCCGTGGCGATCGACGACCCTGTCGCGCCGGTGATTCCTGAGCTTCATATATCCACTTCGCCAAACCCGATGCGGGATGAGCTGAAGCTGGAATTGACGCTGCCCGCGGAGAGTTCATACACGATCCGGATCTACAATCTGCGGGGCCAGCTGGTAAAGTGCATCGCAGGGATCAGCGATACGTACGGCAAGGCAGAGACGCGCTGGAACGGCAGTGATGAGAAGGGAATGCCCTGTGCCAAAGGGATATATCTGCTCAAACTGAGTTCACCCGGCAAGGCAGATCAGATCAAGCCCATCTGCAGGATCTAAAGGGAATCATCCGGGCACGAAACCAGTTCAATACAGGTGAAGCGGCAAACACAGGCGATGTTTCTGACACCGCCGAACAAATATATTGACAGGGAATCATAAGCTAAAAACATGAGGATATGAGAAATATCCTTATCGTTCTGCTGGTCATGATCCTGCTCACGGGATGCGACATCTTTGGTCTCAGAGATGCCCAGCCGCCTTCCGCGCCTGCGCCATGGAACGACTACGCCACGGACTGGATGCTCTGCCTGGAGAACCTTACCTATTGTTACACCGACGCGCGTAACGTGGTCAAATACAGCGGTCTGTTCATTACGGACTACCGGTTCTATTTCGCAACGCAGGACGCTCAGGAGCATAACATTACCCAGATCTGGACACGCTCCGAAGAACAGGATATGCTCATCAATCTCCACAACCAAAGCGTGAAGATCACTCTCAGTCTGAGCGTGATCCCCGGCTCCCCGGACGAGATCCTCGCCAGCGAAGCCAAGCTCTACCGGCAATACAGCCTGAGCGTTAAAAGCACCTCTTCCACCACGGTTTACGGCGGGAGCATGGAGCTGCATCTGAAGCTTAGCGGCGGGTATTGGTACATCTCCAAGTGGTACGACTACCGCGGAGGCAGCGCTCCGACCTGGGGTATGCTGAAATATGGCTATTCGCAATAGTATCAGGATCTTAGCCTTAGCTCTGCTTGCCGTTCTGCTGGGAAGCTGCCGGAATCCTTTCCGTCCGCAATTGGTCTATGAGCTGGATTCAGGCTTGCACAATTCCACACCCAAGGAACTGCTGGAGAGTCTGCAGCGAGCCTATCAGGACAAGAATATCAAGCTCTACAAGAAACTGCTCACGCCGGACTTTCGTTTTGAACTCCTTGCCGCGGAAGTTAGTCAGATCGGGACAGACGTCAATGGCGACGGCATCCGCGATTCCTGGTGGAATTACGAGCAGGAGATCGAATATACTGAGAATCTCTTCACCAACGGTTCCACGGATGGAGTTTATCCACCTCCTGACCAGATCCAGCTCCGGTTGCAGATCCCTCCGGAAAACCTCTGGGACATCGATCCGGAAGTCGGGCATGAGGACTGGATCGTCATCCCCTGCGTCTTCGATCTTGTGCTATCCTACCTTTCCAGCAACACTACCATCAGCGCCAGCGGAGTCGCCCGTTTCTACCTGCGTCAGATCGGCAATGGCTGGTATATCGCCATTTGGAGAGACGAATCGAACCTCTGAAGACCATCGGTAGGATCCTCGCCATCGACTACGGTGAGAAACGGATCGGGCTGGCACTCAGCGATCCGCTGAAGATGTTCGCTAAGCCCTACCGGGTTCTGGAGAACAGCGGCATGGACAGCTTCATCGCGGAGCTGAAGGAGATCATCCCGGCACAGTCTGTCGAGCTTGTTGTCTTTGGCATACCCTACGCGATCGAGGGCGGGAACACAGCCAAGACTGACGAGACTATCGCCGTTCTGGAGGTTCTCCGTCAGCACCTGACAACGGAGATCATCGGCTGGGACGAGCGTTATACCAGTTCTGAGGCAAACGCCGAACTCAAAAAGATGGGCTATTCCTGGCAGGAAGCACGGTCCCTTGTCGATGCGATGGCGGCGGCGATGATCCTCAAGGACTATCTCAACGCAAAGAATTAGGACTTAATAAAGATATATGAAACGTACTCAAATAATAGCCGGAGCGATTCTGCTGATCCTTGCCCTGGGGATCACAGCCGTCGCATTGACGATCATCATCCCCAAAACTTCTGATGAAGTGCTGATCAGGGTTGACCGTGGCGACAACGCAGCCACCATCGCGGGGAAGCTGCATCGCGCGGGCGTCATCCGCAGCGAACTGATCTTCCGCGCTCTTGCCAAACTCAGCGGCGCGGATAAGGAACTCAAGACCGGGCTCTATACCTTTGGCGGGAAAGTCAATCTCATGGACACCGTGAGGCGTCTGAGGGGCGGGAAGAGCGAAAGGCTCACCGTCACCATACCGGAAGGCTGGTCGCTGTACAGAACTCTCCACCGCATCGCCAGAAGCGGCTTGATCGGCTATGACAGCCTCTATGCCCAGGCGACTGAGCCGGGTTTCGTCAAAGAGATCACCGGTCTGGAGCTGCCCTCCCTGGAAGGCTATCTTTATCCTGAGACCTACCGTTTTGAACCTGGCATGAGCGCGCGGGAAGTTCTGAAACTTCAGACCGATGAGTTCTTCCGCAGGCTTGATTCCGCGGGGATCAATGCTAAGGCGGACAGCACCTTCTACCGTAAACTCGTCCTTGCCTCGATCATCGAGAGTGAATCCATGTATGAAGATGAGCGCGGAACGGTCGCCGGAGTCTATATGAACCGACTCGAGCAGGGAATGAGGCTGGAAGCCTGCCCCACCGTGGATTACATCCTGGAGAAGCAGGGGATCCACCGCGAAGTCCTCACCCTCGATGACGTCAATATCGCATCGCCCTACAACACTTACCGCAACGGGGGATTACCACCGGGTCCGATCTGCAATCCATCCCTCAGTTCGATCCAGGCAGCCTACAATCCTGTGAAACATGATTACCTCTTTTTCCAGGCGGATCGTAAGGGGCGAAACGTCTTTTCCCGCACCTATGCGGAGCATCTGAAGAAGATGGCAGGTCTGCCCAAGCGCGTGGAATCTAAATGATCCACAAGCAGTTTGCCCCGCGCCGTATTTTGTCATTGACAAAAATGACTTGCTTTTCTAAGTACGATAATGTTAAAATATGAACCCTAATGGAGGAAATATGAAAGCTACAAAGATACTTGTCACATTGATGCTTCTTGCGCTCCTGCTGGTCACCCTGGGTTGCCATAGAAACAAGACCGTCAAACCCGGTGGAGAAGAAGTGTATCGTCCCACCTGGTGGGCTTCTCAAAACGACGAAGCCTATGTCTGCACCTACGGTCAAGCCACCAAGGTCAGCGAAACGGCTTCCCTGGACACAGCCAAGAACAATGCTGTTTTTGAAGCGGCTCAGTATGTCGAAACCGAAGTCAAGGGTATGATGAAGACCTATGAAGAGGAAGCCGGCGTCTTTGATCCTCAGCTTCTCGCCCTCTCCCAGAAAGTCGTCAAATCCATCTCAACGGCTCGGTTCAGCGGAATCCTCTTCGGCAAGATCGAGACCCGCCAGATCGAAGAATACGGCTCACTTCGCTATAAGACCTGGGTTCAGGCAAAGATCCCCCGCACCGAGATCCGCAAGACCGTTGCCGCCAATATCCGTAACGAAGAAGCCCTCTATAACCAGTTCAAGGCTTCTCAGGCTTTCCAGGAACTAGACCAGGAAACTGAATAAAGCTCTTACTGATAGTCACATAATTGATTCCCGAATAGGGTACAGGTCGTGATCCATGTGGTCACGACCTGTTTATTTGTACAGGCGCTCGCCGTAGCGCCATATCTGGGGGGTACACAGAGACACAGAGGATTAAAAAGAGTTTAAAAAAGAGCTAAAGAGTGAAAGAGAAAAGAGCTGATCTGAGTTTGGAGTTCAAGACG
>DAOPZE010000124.1:0-6693 GCA_035353255.1 Candidatus Cloacimonadota bacterium | reverse complement strand
TTGAAGTAGTAGCGGCGACATCCTGTCGCCTAAGCATCGGAAGCAGCGGCGACATCCCGTCGCCTAAGCATCAGAAGCAGCGGCGACATCCCGTCGCCTAAGCATCAGAAGTAGCGGCGACATCCTGTCGCCTAAGCATCAGAAGTAGCGGCGACATCCTGTCGCCTAAGCATCGGAAGCAGCGGCGACATCCTGTCGCCGGAAACCCAACGGCAGTATAGCTGCCTCCATATAAACACTTCAAGCATTCTTGCTTCCTGTCACAGGTGATTCAGGGTTCAGGGCTGCCTGGCGACAAGATGACGCCGCTAACGATTCCGCTCAGGACTCTAAGAATTTCATTGACTAATCACGCTCTTGCAGGATTTTGGCTAAACTGAGAATAATGGGATAAGGATTCAGGATGCTAAAAGCAAAAATATTCGTCCAGCTGAAAGCCAGTGTGCTCGATCCGCAGGGCAAAGCAGTCACAAACTCCCTTCACAGTTTGGGTTACACCGCGATACGGGATACCCGAGTGAGTAAATATATCGAGCTTCTGATCGAGGAAGACGACCCCGAAAAGGCGGAATACCTCGTCAATTCCATCTGCGATAAACTCCTGGCAAATCCGAACACGGAACACTACCGGTTTGAGCTGGAACAGGTATGAGGGAACAGGGAACAGGTATGAGGGAAAAGGGATGAAAGTCAGTGTGATCACATTCCCCGGTTCCAATTGCGACGCGGACGCGCTGGAGGCCTTTGCCCTCAGAGGACATGAGGCCAGGTCCGTTTGGCACAAGAATACCGATCTGGGAGATCCGGACCTTTTGATCCTGCCCGGAGGATTCTCCTACGGGGATTATCTGCGCTGCGGAGCCTTGGCGCGCTTCTCGCCCATCATCTCTGAGGTATATAAATACGCGGAAAAGGGCGGAATGATCCTCGGTATCTGCAATGGCTTCCAGATCCTCACGGAGCTGGGCTTGCTCCCCGGCGCGCTGATGCAGAACAAATCCCTGAATTTCATCTGCCGGCACCAGTATATCCGGGTCGAGAGCGTGAACACTCCCTTTACTCACGGGCTGAGGAAAGGCATGGCGCTGGATGTTCCCATCGCTCACAAAGAAGGCAATTACTTTATCGACGAAGCCGGTCTCGACCAGTTGCAGGACAACGATCAGATCGTCTTCCGCTATTCGAACGCTCTGGGGCACATCACTCCGGAAGCCAATCCCAACGGCGCGGTCTATGATATCGCCGGCATCTGCAGCAACAACCGCCGGATCCTCGGCATGATGCCGCATCCCGAACGCGCCGCGACCCCATCCGTCACCAGTAATGACGGTCTGAATATCATCAAGGCAGTGGAAGCTTATTTTGAAAGCAGCCATTGATCTGCTCTTCCCGCCTGCCTGTCTCGTGTGCCACAGACGGATCGCCAGTGCGACGGACGTCCTCTGCGAGAGCTGTCTGGAAAAGATCAGCCTCGTGCCTGATGATTATTGTAAGAAGTGCGGCTCCGCGCTGTATGATGGTCTCTGCGAGAACTGTTTTGACCTTGAGTTCAGTTTTGATATGTCCCGCAGTGTGTTCAAGTATGGAGACGTGATCCGAGACCTTGTCCATCAGCTCAAGTACGAAGGCAGACGTTCGCCCGTCAGGATCCTGGGCAAAGGCATGCGCGAATTTGCCAAAGATAATGAAGACTATCAGGGTTTTGACCTCGTCACGGCAGTGCCCCTGCACCGTGTACGCCAGCGTGAACGCGGTTATAACCAATCACGCCTTCTGGGACAGGAGCTGGCTCAGGAATTGGGACTTCCCTACCGGGAGATCGTCCGGCGCAGATATTACACCCAAAGTCAGACGAATCTGGATCGCTTCCAGCGCAGAGCGAACCTCCGGGACGCCTTTAAAGTGAAGCGTTCCGCGGCTCTCAGCGGCAAGAATATTATTCTGGTGGATGATGTCTTTACCACCGGCACGACCGCCAGCGAACTGGCAAAAACCCTCAAAGCAGGCGGAGCGAACCGTGTGACAGTGCTCACAGCCTGCAGGGCAGGATAAAAGATAGAGATATGCTGAAGAACAGAGAATACCAGGAGATACGTCCCGCCATCGATCCGGATGAGATCAACGAGATGGTGGATAAAGCCGCGCGCTTCGTCGTGGAGCGCAATCTCGCGCCGGCAGGGATCCTCTTCTTTGAATCCGTGCGTCCCTTGCATGGCATCGGCAGTCAGTTCATGTTCTTCATTCTTCCCTTCGCGGAGATCATCTTCGATTCACAGAAGTATCAACGCTTTGCCCTGATGCTGGAAAGCCAGGACGGGATCAAGCGGCTTATCGACAGGATCGACGAACTGGATGAAGAAATGAACCGTGAGCGCAGGGAGAAATCCCGCCTCAAACGCAAGCGCAGGGCGAACAAACGCCGTGAGTTTTTCCGTAAGATATTTAAAATAGAACCAAAAAACAAAGCTGAATAAGCGGAGGAATATATGCAATATGATGAAAAACGCCTCACGCGAATAGTTGCCACGGACTGTGGCAGTACTACGACAAAGGCAATTTTGATCGAGTGGGTGGATGGTGAATTTCGCCAGACCATCCGCGGAGAAGCCCCCACAACAGTCGAGGCTCCTCTCAATGACGTGACCAAAGGCGTCGAGAACGCCACACAGGAGCTGGAAGAACTCGCCCGGCTCAAGTATAAGAATCCTAATATCAAGTTTATGGAAGACGGAAAGTTCGTCATTCCGCGCAAGGGCGACATCGGCGTCGATGCCTACGTCAGCACCTCCAGCGCGGGCGGCGGTCTGCAGATGATGGTGACCGGTGTGGTCGCTTCCATGACCGGTGAGAGCGCTGAACGCGCGGCTCTCGGCGCGGGAGCCATCGTTATGGATCTTATCGCTTCCAACGACAAGCGCATGAACCACGAAAAGATCGAGCGCATCCGTCAGTTGCGACCGGACATGATCCTCATGGCTGGCGGTGAAGACGGCGGAACGATCAAGCACGTCGTGGAAATGGCTGAGCTTGTCGCCGGCGCTGATCCCAGATCACGCCTCGGTTCGAACAAGCTTCCCGTGATCTATGCCGGGAATAAAGACGCTCAGACCGCGATCAGCGAGACCCTGCAGGACAAGGTCGATCTCATGCTCACGGACAACCTCCGACCTAAGCTGGAGCAGGAGAACCTCGGACCTGCGCGTGACAAGATCCATGATCTCTTCATGGAGCACGTGATGAAGCAGGCGCCGGGCTATGACAAGCTGATGTCCTGGACTGTCGGTCCCGATCATGACCAGGTTCCGATCATGCCGACTCCTGCCGCGGTGGGAAACATCATGCAGGCGATCGCCAAAGATGAGAGCATCGAGGTCGTCGGCGTCGATATAGGCGGCGCGACCACGGACGTCTTCTCCGTGTTTACCGAAGATCACGTCTTCAACCGCACAGTGAGCGCGAACCTCGGCATGAGCTACAGTATCTCCAACGTTCTGGCTTCCAGCGGCTTGGAGAACATTCTGCGCTGGGTTCCCTTTGATATCGATGAGAACGAACTGCGCAACATGATCAAGAACAAGATGATCCGCCCCACAACGATCCCTTCGCTCCTGGAGGAATTGGTTCTGGAACAGGCGATCGCCAAGGAAGCTCTGCGTCTCGCTTTCCAGCAACACAAGGAATTTGCCGTGACCCTGAAAGGCACCCAGCGTCAGCGTGATATCTCCGAAGCCTTCAGCCAGTCCACCTCCGGCAATACCATCGTCAATATGATGACCCTGAACTTGCTCGTGGGTAGCGGCGGCGTCCTTTCTCACGCTCCGCGCCGGCATCAGAGCGTCATGATGATGATCGATGCTTTCCTGCCTGAGGGCGTGACCCGTCTGGCTGTCGACAGCATCTTCATGATGCCGCATCTGGGCGTGCTTTCCGAGATCAGCACCAAGGCAGCGACGGAAGTCTTCCGCAAGGACTGCATGGTCTATCTGGGCAGTTGCGTCGCTCCCGTCGGCAAAGGCAAGATCGGCAAACCCTCTCTCTACGCGAAGCTGGAACTTCCCGGCGGCAAGGTTTGGGAACAAGATATCCCCTTCGGCGAGATCCGTCTCATCCCCTGCGGTGAGGGCGAGGTCGCCAAAGCCACCCTCAAGGCTGCTCCCGGACTCTGGCTCGACAAGGAGAAGAACCGGGAACTCACCATCGATCTTCACGGCGGGGTCGTCGGTATCGTGCTCGATACCCGCGGACGCCAGCCATTTGTCCTGCCCACCGACGCGGCAAGCCGGGTTCCTCTGCTCAAGAAGTGGATGAAAGAACTTCAGGCGTATCCCGAAACGATCTTGGTATAGGAGGAAAAGATGGGACAATCATATTCAGCCGGACTCACAGTCACCGATAACATCATCCTGCGCAAGGAACGCATCCTTCCCCTCAAGGGACAGGTTCTGGTCAAAAAAGGCGACAAGGTCAAGGGCGAAGACGTCGTGGCGGAAACCCTCCTTCCCGGCAAAGTCGTGCCCCTCAACCTTGCCAATAAACTCGGCGTGACTCCCGCTCAGCTCGAAAACTATATCAAGATCAAGCCCGGACAGGCGCTGACCAAGCAGACTGTACTTGCCGAGACCAAGGGACTCTTTGGCCTGGGCATCATGAAGAACGAGGTCAAGTCTCCCGTCGAAGGCGAGGTCGAAAGCATCTCCAGCCTGACCGGACAGGTGCTCCTGCGCGAACCCCGCATCCCTGTGCAGGTCAAGGCTTTCCTTGACGGCGTGATCAGCGATGTGATCGAGCATGAAGGCGTCATCATCGAAAACAAGAGCGCCTATATTCAGGGCATCTTCGGTATCGGCGACGAGACCACAGGCAAGATCAAAGTGCTCGCCAAATCCCCTTCGGACGAGACCAAAGCCAGCGAGATCAACGATTCTGACCGTGACTGCGTGATCGTGGTCGGCAGCTTCGTCAGCTACGACGTGATCCAGACAGCCGTCAAGCATGGCGTGCGCGCCATCATCACCGGCGGTATCGACGATCAGGATCTGAAACGGCTCCTCGGCTATGACATCGGCGTCGCCATCACGGGGCACGAACGCATCGGCCTGACCATCGTCTGCACCGAAGGATTCGGCAAGATCAAGATGGCGGACAAGACTTACGAATTGCTCAAACGCTTCGATGGCGCGCACTGCTCCATCCACGGCAGAACGCAGATCCGCGCAGGCGTTATCCGTCCCGAGATCATTATCCCGCTTGAATTCAAGGAAGAAGAACTCGTTGTGCCGGATGCCAAGCTCCCCATCCTCGAGACCGGCGCCATGATCCGCATCATCCGCCAGCCCAATTTTGGCAGCATTGCCAAAGTTGTCGGCTTGCCGGAAGAACTGACCAAGGTAGAATCCGAGACGCTCGTGCGTATCCTGGAAGCGGAATTCGCCGATGGTACAAGGGTCAGGATCCCGCGTGCCAACGTCGAAGTGATAGAAAGCTAAGACACTACATCAATATAATACATGACCGGCATCCCTCGTGGTGCCGGTTTTTTTATTTACACTGAGGCACAGAGACACAGAGAGGTTAAAGGAAGATCAAAAAAGAGTAAAGGAGTAAAAGAGGTTATTCCTGTAGTGGCGCTCGCCTTAGCGCCATAGCTGGTAATGCTACCCCCTCCGTGTCTCTGTGTTTATAAATACTACTTCCAGTTCGGTCTGATCCTGGCGAGCAGATTCTGGTACTTCTGTTGGAGCGCTTCGACGAAGCCCGGTTCCCGATGCTGTTCCAGAGCTAGTTCCGCGGCATTGAAGCCAAAGTCATAGAATTGCTGCGCCCGGTTGATATCGATCAGCCCCAGCTTTGGGTTGTAGGCGTCGATATAGATGTCCGGCTTGTGATAGAGCATCGCCTGGATCGCCACGAAGCCCTGATTCTGCATGATGCTCTGGAGGAAGACCTGATGTGAGCGCATTCTGATCCTGGCTTTACTGTGGCGGATCTCGATGCTCTCGACGTCCACGGATACGGGTGGCAGGACGTTCACGGCGATCGTCACTTCTCCCGGCACCTTGTCATGAAATGCCAGCGGCAGAGGATGTTCGATCCCGCCATCCACGAAGAGATAATGATCATAGGCGAAAGGCGCGAAGATATATGGCAGTGAGGAGGAAGCGCGCATCGCTTCGGCATAGCGTCCCTTGTCGATCAGGATCGTCTTGCTTTTCAGAAGATCATAAGCCACCGCGACAAAGGGGATGACTCCCTGGGAAATATCCTTGCTGAGAGTCCATTTGAGAAAACGCTTCAAGGTCGTCTTCCCGTCGAAGATCCCGCTGAGGGAGATATCCAGACTGAGCGGATTGAACAGCTCGACGGTGCGGTATTCCTGAGCGATATCCAGGATCTCTGCCGGAGTCTTGCCCAGGCAATACATAGCTCCAACTATGGCGCCCATGCTGGTGCCAACGATGCCGGTGATCTCAAACTGCTCTTCCAGAGCCGCGATCACCCCGATGTGAGCCAATCCATAGGCGGAACCTCCGCCCAGAATGAGTTTTGCTTTCTTCTTCATATATGGCAAACGCTAAGGATCTGAGGAGATTGTCAATAGATTTTTGCCGATGCGTCGGAGAATCCCGGCTCTGACGATATAGCCATCCGTTTCCGGCGACAGGATGTCGCCGCTACTTTGCTAGTCCATGTCAG
>DAOPZE010000123.1:0-6910 GCA_035353255.1 Candidatus Cloacimonadota bacterium | reverse complement strand
CGGCGCTTTGAACTCCATTTCTAAAAAGCGAATGAGCTCTGATGCCTTAGAGCCTCCGGATCAAAGAGTCAGTATACCTGTTCACAGCGCCGGTGAGTTCATAGGCGACCTTGGCATTCACGGCACGCTTGACTCTGGCGAAGGCTTCGGTTCTATCCTGTTCGCTGATCGTATCCTCAAACTCCAGGTTCCAGACGAGTTCCTGAGCGAAATCGAAGAGACTTAGCTGAAGGGTGAAGCGCAGGTCGGTTCTGGGTTTATCCGTGGCGAGGGATTCCACGATGAGGGATGCCTCGAGGAGGGACGCGTCGCTTGAGGCGAAGGTAAAGCCCAGCCCGGTAATGGTTTGATGAATGATGTCTTCCAGATAGGCATCCTGATCAGATGAGATCAGCAGATTGAGCCGCACCTGACGCGCGGCGGTACGATGCTGCGTGATCAGGACTTCCGAATCATAGCCTGGATTGAAGTTCACGCCGGAATTGAGGTCGATAATGGAGAGCTGGGCAATGCGTGTGAGGATCATCTGATCGATGGTCATTGCAGCTTCCAGACAGGCATAATACTGCCAGGGATCGGTGATGTCCAGCGCTTTGGTCAGATAATCCAATACCCGTTGCTTGTCCTGATTCAGGGCACTCAGATAGGCATCGGCGGTCGCCTTGCGGTCCAGATACGCCAGAACATGGACGGTGCCGCCTTTATCTGTCCAGACCTTACCCAGCCGGATGAGGTGGAGTTCGGATTCGGTAAGCTGTTTCAGTTCCGCCGGGGTCATGGTGGTGCGGGGATTGAGCTTTGCCGGACGGGTCAGATCATAGTAGCGCAGTTCCGTTTCCGGAGTGATGCCTGGTTCGGGGCAGAAGATCTTGCGCAGACCGGTGACAGCGAGGTTCTCCGCTTCGGCTCTGTCCTTAGCTGTGCCAACGCAGCAAAGAAAGCTGTCCTTCGGGTATTCGAGATAAGGATCGTTTACCCAGGCGGGACGGTTCGCGTCGGCTTTCTTATGCGGCTTGAACATCCCCGCGAAGAGACCACCGGCGAGGATCAGCAGCAGCGCGCAAAGGACGATCTGTTTCATCGGGAAGATCCGGGCGGCGCCTTTATAACCTTGGTGAAGAGCACTCCGCCGGAGGCTGAGCCAAAATAGCCGAGCGCGTTGTGAATCCCTCCGTGGAGATAGCCGTCAGTTTGGTAGGAATAATTGTAATAATTATCGTCGATGCTGTAGATCGTGAAGCGGTAACGTCCAAAGAAAGCGATGCTCTGTCCAAAATCGCTCAGCACAGCGTAGTTGCCATCTGCTTCAGGAACGTAGCGGGAAAGGTATTCACTGAAAAAGCTGATCCTGCGCATGGAATTACCGCTGGAATTATAGATCCAGGCGAGGCTGGAATCGGCGTGAGTGATCCCGAACAAGGGAATTGTCCATTCGAGGTCGGTGGAGAAGGGTTCGAGGCAATAGATCTCGGCAAACATCTTCAATTTGCCGGTATAGTTACCTGTATTCAGAGCCAGGGGATAACGGTCGTCCAGAGTGTCAAAGACCGTGGAATCCGGCACGGCGGGGTCTGTCGAATAGCCCTCGCCGGGGATATTGTAGTTGTAAAGATCCTCATCCGGCGTGACGGTCGCGGGGACGGTCGTCTGCGCGGTGATGGTCTTGGCGTAGCCCGGGACGTTGATCTGGATCGCGTAGGTCTTCCCCGGCTGGATCAGGTAGGCGGAGGGATCGATATATTTGATCTTGGGCATCGGCGTGGGATCTTCCATGCCAAGATCGAGAACGGGCGTCAGATTCAGGATGGCGGTCGTGTCGGACTCGCTCAGTTCAAAGATAGTGATGGTGGCGTCCGGGACGAAAAGCTCCATATAATCGAAGCTGTCGATATCGGAACTGCGGGTCAGATAGACGGGATGCGCCGTGTCGATCGGGCTTCCGGCAAGCAGTAGCGCTGAAACGCTGTAAACCTCTCCCCTGAAGCGGGGACCGGAGGTCGTTTCGCAGGCTGTCAGCAGCAAAAGGATCGCCAGGATCAGGAGTAATATCAGTCGTTTCATCTTTTGCCTCACCACTTGAAGTTGATGCCCAGGAAGGGGATCCGGGGGAACTGAGCGCTGTCTCTGGTTAAAAGCTCAGGCTCTCCCGCGTCGTTTGTGGAGACGTAATAGCTCCTCCCGCCGATGTTCTTTCTACCGAGGAGGTTGATCACTTCCAGATAGGGCTCGATGCTGCCCCAGCGGGTGAAGAATTCCAGCTTGGCGCTGAAGTCCCAGCGCATGTAATAGGGAAGCCGTTTGCGGTCACTGTAGCTGTAGATCAGTTGGAAGTTCTGACCGTCGAAGTAGATGCGTTCCGGTACGTCGGTGGGTTGTCCGGTGCTGTAGCTGATATTGGTTCCGAACTTCAGATCGCCGCCAAAGAGATGCGAACCGGTATTCTCGGTGAGGTTGTAGGTCTGGACGAGATTGAAGCTGTGGGTGCGGTCATATTTTGGAAAAAAGTACTGCGGCTCACCAGTCAGAGGATCGGTATTGAGCCCTTCCATCCTGCGCTGGGTTCGGCTAAAAGTATAAGCGATGAAGCCCTGAACCCCCTGCCAGTCGGTCTTGAGCAGGAAGTCCGCGCCATAGGTGAAACCCTTTCCAACGTGGAATGTATCGGCAAGCTGACCCGTCTCGTTGTCCCAGGTGTAGTCCGTATTGATATTATATTCGAGGATCTTGTCATAAGTCTTGTAATAAACTTCCAGATCGAGACCGAAGCCGGAAGCATAGTCTTTCTGATAGCCGAGGATATAGTGGTCGCTGACTCCCGGATCGAGGCTGCCATCCAGCGGGAACCAAACGTCCAGAGGCGTTCCTCCGTTCATGGACATCAGGGTCAGATACTGGTGAAATCTACCGAAGCTGGCATAGACGCTCTCGTTCAGATCGAGCTTCCGGCGCAGGGAGATCCTGGGCTCGAGATTGAGGTATGAGGCATCCGGCAGGCTGGGTAGATTTTGGTACAAACTTTGATACCAGGAAAGGCGCAATCCTGTCTGCAGGCTCCAGACGGCATCGAACTGCCAGCTGTCCTGCGCGAAGAGGGCGGAGGTCAGAGATGAGACCTTGATATCCGGAAGGCTCGCAGGATCGTAAGAATAGCTCGTGTGAGAACGAAGCCACGTGTCGTTATATTTGACCTCAAAGCCGGTGTCAACCTGATGCCGGCTCGAGGGATTCCAGCTCAGGACTCCTTTGCTGGTGAGGTCGCTGATCCCGTTGGTGCGGTCGTAGATATTCTCGCCGTCGGAGCTGGACTGCTGAAAATAGCTTTCGAACTTGCTCCCGGCGAGCACGAAATGCGAGAAAAGCTGAGGCGAAAAGAGATGCTGCCACTGGGCGGAGATCGTGTCATTACCCCAGTTCAGATCGAGAACGTCGCCAAAATCGAAGCGTAGCTTGTCCTTACCAAAATAACCACCCACCGCGAGCTTATCTTTCGCGCTCAGATCCCAGTTGAACTTGGCATGCCCATCATAAAAATAATAATCCGGGATCTCATCCACAAGCTGCTGCAAGACTTCCACGTAGGTACGGCGGAAGGAGCCCATGATTGAGCCGTGCTGATTGCCAAGGTGCCAGGGACCCTCGAGAGTTGCTCCGGACGAGATCATCGAAAGTCTCGCGGTTCCGGCGAAGTCATTCCGGTTGCCCTGGCGGTTGCTGACGTCCAGGACGGAGGAAAGCCTCCCGCCATAACGCGCAGGATAGCCGCCTTTGATGAGTTCCGCGCTCTCAATGGCGTCCGTGCTGAAGGTGCTGAAGATGCCTCCGAAGTGGCTGGGGTTATAGACGTCGGTATCGTCGATCAGGATCAGATTCTGGTCAGGACTGCCTCCCCGGACGTATAGTCCCGAGGAGAAATCGGAGATGGGCGTCACTCCCGGCAAGGTCGCGAGGGAGCGGAAGACGTCTGATTCGGCGACGGAGACGATGCTCTGCAGGTCTTCCGTGGTCTGGCGCAGTGAGCTGACCTTGATCTCTTTGGTCAGGTCGTCGTAGTTTGCCGTGACTGTCACCTTATTGCCCTGGATGCCGACCCGTTCCATCGTGAAGTTGTGGCTGATCTTCTCGCCTACTGAACTGACGGTAAATGTATGTGATACTTGCGCATAAGACACCAGGCTGGCTTTGAGAGTGTATGTCCCGGTCTTGCCGAGATTGACAACGAAGTAGCCATTCTTGTTCGTCTGAGCGCCGGTCTTGAGTTCAGGCACGTAAACGCTAACCCACTCCAGGGGCTGTCCATCCGTATCCCGGGTCACGAATCCGCTGATCGTGGCAGCACCGAGCGCCTGACCAAAAAGCCCCAGGATCAGCACCAACGCCAGATATCTACACCGCATAATACCTCAAAATAATATGATGCGTCGAGATTACACAGGGGCAGACTTTGTCAAGTAATCTGATATTGCCTGCCGGAGACTTATTTTGGAGGGCTTATCAAACCCGGCGGGATCATTTACTTGATCACTACCAGCTTTTGCCTGCCAAGTTCCTTCCGGTTTGACCTCAAGCTGAGAAAGTACACTCCGCTGTCCAAGTCAGGCAAATGCAGAAGCGTCTCTCCCGCAGGGGAATAGTCCAGGCTAAGCAGCTCTCTGCCGCGCAAGTCATAGAGATACAGTCTGGCAGTGATACCGCCGGTAAGTTCCTGATCGTAGCTTACCTTCACTTCATGCGTAGCGTCATTCAGGACATTGGGATACACATTAAGAGCTCCCGGATGGGGAGTGAGCACAGGATCATTTCCGGCAACAGTATTCAGGACGACATTGATGACTGTGACCTCGTCCGGATCGGGCAGATAGATATGCTCGAATAAAACCAGGTTATCCCAGTCCCGGACGCCGATCCAGGATCTGGCAGCGTAGCCCTCGATCTGAACGTTGCCCTGAGCATCGGTATAAAAATCCGGGGTGTAGTAATAAGCATAGGTATTCAGGTGATAAAACACGGGGTAGTTTGGCACGGGATTGTTGTTTAGATCCACGACGTGGATGTAGAAGGTGCAACGGCTATTCGTCTCATACTGGGTCGTCTCATCCGGACTGCTCTCCTTTGCCCAGAAGAACCAATCCCCGTCCATCGTGTGAACTCTTACGCGCACAGCAGACTGACCGTTTATGAAGGGACACAGATCATTGTTCATAACCATGGGATCGCCCCAGCAAAAGCGGCTGAGTGTATATCCATACCCTGTCCTGACTACGATGCTGTCACTCTGAGGATCGGCAGTAAAACCGGGGATCAGCTCGGAAGCGTTAATATTGAAGGGGAACGAATCCGGGATAGAGATACTCTCCGGGATGGTATAGTTCCCGGCGGAAGTAGTGAATGTCAGATCGTGTATGCTATCCCAAACATACATGCAATCCGATCCGAACTGAAGGTGAAGATCGCCCGTATCGTCAAACCAGACTCTGGAGATGATCTCCGGCACGATGGGATTTGCCAGGCATCCAATCCAGATCAGGACAAGGGCACACGCGAGGTAGAACCTTTTCATCTTTTGCTCCTTCTCTTGCGCTATGATATCTTTAGCCTGCCCCAGCCAAGTCTGAGTCCAGACTTCAAATCATGCCCACTTATAAAGCAATTTTCTTTCCAAGATCAGATTAAATTAGGAAACTCTCGTGCAACAGCAGAGGAGATGATCTATGACAAAACAAAACAAGATGCCGGGAGCTATGCCCTATTTAATCATTCTGGGAGGCTATCTCACTATATACCTCTTTAGCTATGATCCGGAAGATAACCTTCTGAAACTTCTCATCATCCATATACCGGGTCACGATCTTATCATTTTCTTTGAGGCGTTTCATCATCAAGTCTTTGATGATCTGCTCAATTCCCAGTTCAAACTTATCCAGCGGATTGGCTGCAGCGGTCTTGAGCACGCCCTCGTCCCGCATGGCGGTTTCTTTGATCTGTTCAAAGAAGAGCCTGTCTGCTTCGCTGAAGTCCGTTCCGAAGCGGTCATTAAGCGTCTCGATGATCTCGGAAAGAGGCTTATCCTCTTCCTTGGCTTTGCGGGTTCCGGTATCGGTGGGGGACTTCACTTTCACGTCCTCACCCTCGGATAAGTCAATGGAGCCTTCCATCACCTTTTGCAGCCTGTAGTATTGCAGTTCGACGTCCTTTTCTGGATAAGCATCCCGGCTGTCACTGGGATGGATGTGCGGCAGCAAGAAGCGTCCAAAACTGTAGAGCATCTCCTGCTCTTTATCGGTATAGCTGATGAGCTGGGTTACAAAGGCATAGAGGCGCACATAAGCCTTCAGCTTGTCCCGGAACTTATCTCTGTCCTCATCGTTCTCCAGCTGTTTATAGCGTTCCACCGCACTTTGCAGATGTTTCTGCAAGGCTGCGTGATCACCCCGTTTCTGCTCAGCCAGCGGCTTGTAAAAGACCCTGGCAAATTCCTCCACTTCCTGCCAGCTAAAGACCTGCATTTGGTTCAGCTCGTGCTTGAGCTCTTCCAGATGCGCCGGATCGGATTCGGATTCCAGTTCTGTTACAGTATAATAAGGTTTGAAAGCTGCCAGTATATCCTCTGCCTTGTTCACAAAATCCAGCACAAACGGCTCCGTTTTCCCGGGATAGATCCTGTTCAAGCGAGATAACGTCTGTACGGCTTGCACTCCATCCAAACGCTTATCCACATACATGGCGCAGAGCAGAGGTTGGTCATAGCCGGTCTGGTATTTATTGGCTACCAAAAGTATCTGATAATCCTCACTGCCAAAGCGGTCTTTAAGCTGTGTTTCAGAAATGTGCCTGCCGTTTTTGTAATCGATATTCATCCAGGGTTCAGTATATTCCAGTTCTGTTTCCGGATCTATAACCGTGCCGCTGAAAG
>DAOPZE010000122.1:0-6963 GCA_035353255.1 Candidatus Cloacimonadota bacterium | reverse complement strand
TGGTGTGGGCATTGTCTTCGATAGCATTCATGGGCGAGCCATGCCCCAGGAAAATTACCGGCATACTATTCATCTTTCCTTCCTTTCTCAGGTAAATAATAACCCGGATCAGGGGTTTTGGCAGGAGAAGAATCTAATGTGTTAAGGGACGATATATTAGGCAAAAAGAAAGAGTTTCAGGGCTGCTTCATTGTCGGCGTTCATGACCGTTGGGAGCAGTCCCCCGAAGCGGGCAACTTCCAGGCCCAGGTAGAAGAGAGGATATCTCTGCCTTTCCAGAGGAAGGAGGGATTTAGATTATTATGTCAGTCTCAGACTACGTCAGAAAACCCCGGTAGATGTCCCTGTCAACCCTGCTTACAATAGCCTCGGGGTAGGAATTCCGGAAGGCAGAAGCTGAGATCGCTCGCTTGGGGTTCCACTTGAATTCATACGCCTCGATCTTGCCATTGTACATTTCCAGGTAGTCGATCTCACTTTGATTGACGTTGCGCCAAAAGAAGCACGATCTGTACAAACGGTTATTGGACAGGTACTTCATTCTCTCCGAGACAAGATAGTTCTCCCACAGTTTCCCAATGTCATCCCGTTTATCAGGTTGGCGAAAATCGTCTATCAAACTGTTCCGCACTCCATTATCCCAGAAATATATCTTACGGGCGTTCTTGATCTCATTACGTTTGTTTGAGCTAAAATTATACAGCCTAAAGATAATGAATGCCTTCTCCAGCAACTGGATATAGCGTTGGACGGTAGAGTGGTCAGTTCGGGTCAACTGGGCAAGTTCCGTGTATGACACTTCGGATCCCACCTGCAAAGCCAGAGCACGCAAGAGATTCTCCAATAGTTCCGGCCGGCGGAGATCCTGGAACATAAAGACGTCCTTAAACAAGTAGCTTCCCACCAGAAGGTTTAACAAGCCTTGCTCTTCCCCGGGGTTGTTTACCACATCAGGATAAGTTCCAAAGATCAGGCGTCTTAGAAGGGTTTTATGCTCCTCCCAATCCCCAAAATGATGAGCAAGCTCCTGGTGTGAGAACGGGTGCAGGTTATATTCGAATTTTCTTCCTGTAAGTGGTTCATTGATGCGATTGGATAGCTCGAAAGAAGACGAGCCGGTTGCGATGATCTGTAGTCCGGGGATATTGTCCACCATGATCTTGAGGCTCAAGCCAATATCGCTGACACGCTGAGCTTCATCGATCAACAGAACCTTATGCTTGCCGACCAGGGAACTAAGAGCTTGCAGCGTCTGAGTTTCCAATGCTTGACGATCGTTGGCATCATCACAATTCAAATAGAGAACATTCTCCAGATCTGAGGATACTGATCGTAGTAGAGTAGTTTTACCGCATTGACGCGGTCCCAGGATGATGATGGCCTTTCCCTTGAATATATGAGCTTTGATGTCATCACTAAGCCAGCGTTTGATCACCTTGTTCCGGGATATTTCCATTGATCTACTCCTTGATCCGCTATATCGGGTTTTCTCACTGCCTGATTCACCCAAATACGGGATGTGGCAAAATCTGTCAAGGACAATATCCCCTGAAACAAGAATATATCCTCGTAATAAGGGCTGTATTACAAGAATATATCTTCGTAATCGTGGATTAAGCTAGAGTAGGGCAGACCATCGCGACTGAGGTAAAGTAAGGATTTTTCCATTCTGGCAAGAAGAGAAACGCGGTAGGATGCCACCATCCGGGCATTAACCCATTAACCTTTTAACTCACTAACCTTTTTAAGTGGTTAATCCGTTAATCTATAAAAGGTCTCCCTATTCACCCTGAGGATGGTCTCCAAGTCGGGATCGGTGACGTTCTCCGCGGCTTGAACGGCTCTCTCCACGACCGTGGCGATGTCGCAAAAGCCGATCTTGCGCTCCATAAAGAGTTTAAGGGCAGCTTCATTGGCAGCATTCATGACAGTCGGGAGCAATCCCCCAGCCCGGGCAACTTCCAGCCCCAGATAGAAGAGAGGATAGCGTTGCGGCTCGATCTCGCGGAAGGTGAGCGGTGAAAGCTCTGTGAGACTGGTCTTTACCTGTTCAGATCTTACCCGTTGAGGATAGGACAAGGCGTAGTGGATAGGCAGGCGCATATCGGGATCGCTGAGCTGAGCCAGGAAGGAACCATCGATGAATTCGACCAGGGAGTGGATCACAGACTGGGGATGGATGACGGCTCTTACACGGTCATAATCCAACCCGAAGAGCCAGTGCGCCTCGATCACCTCCAGGGCTTTGTTGAACATCGTAGCGCTATCCAGAGTGACCTTCGTGCCCATGTCCCAATTTGGATGTTTGAGGGCTTGTTCGACGGTGATAGTGCGAAAGTCTTCCAGAGGCAGGTCACGAAACGCGCCTCCCGATGCCGTGATGTGCAGACTGCGGATCTCGTGATTCGGGTGACTTCCTATCGCCTGGAAGATAGCGCTGTGTTCGCTATCTACGGGCAGAATAGGGTTCTTCACCGTGAGGGGACTCAGTAAATGCCCCGCCATGACCAAAGATTCCTTGTTTGCCAGAGCCAGCTTCTTCCCACGTTGGAGGACTGCCAGGCTGGAACGCAGACCCGCAGAGCCTGTGATGGCATTGAGGGCGACGTCATAGTCCTCTGCCTCCATCAGCCGGATGAGTTCGTCCTCGCCAAAGAAGACCGTGGTCTGCCCGGCGACGGAACAGCGTATCTTATCCCTTGTCCCGGGATCATTTATGCCGGTGAGGCAGAGGACCGGGATCTTGAATCTATGCGAGAGAGCGATGAGTTTGTTAAAGTCGGTATGAGCGGTGGCGAGACTGATCGAGGCTAGCTCCGGAGTCTCCTCCAGCACGCTGAAGGTGGAGCTGCCGATCGAGCCGGTCGCGCCCAGCAGAGCGAGTTTGGGGATCACCATCTGTAGCTGAGGGAGACTTTCTGCGTCGAGCCGATCCCATCCTGAGCATTGCCCCGGAAGGCATAGTCCAGCCCGAAATCCTTATAGCGCAGCGCAAGTCCGGCAGTCAGGCAATCCACGTCATAGCCGCCCAGAAAGGTCAATTGCGGGATCGGAGAGATGCTCAGTCCTCCGTGAAAATCAGCACTGATCAGCCCTGTTGAGAGGGTTGCCGCTTCGCCTCTGCCTTCCGCCATGAGTTGGGTGCGAAGGGAGAGTTTCACCGGAACCGCGCCTTTCAGGAGTCCGAAACCATAGGAAGCTTCGAGATCGAGATTGGGGATTACGACTTCATAAGTGCCGTTTTCCCAGATAACTTGGGTGGAGAAGAAGTCACGCAGATTCGCGCCGAGGCTCAGATCGCGATCAGCCAGCCAGAGCAGTCCCAGATCAGCTCCAAAAGCATAACCGGAATGATCCGCGAGAGAGCGGTAAGCCAGCTTGGGAGCGAGACCGAGCGAAAAACCTTGAGATATCTGACGGGCAAAAGCTCCATAGACGATGAAATCGTTGTTGCCGATCGTTTTCCAGACCTGGGGACGGTTCTCGTTGGAGAGGCTGTCGGCGGGGTCTTCGAGTTCAGTAAGCTTGATGTTATTGATCCCCAGATGGTTGATAATGATGGATCCGCGGAGGTTCTTGCCGAGGATGAGGCTCGCCTGATTCTGTTCCAGAAGCCCCTCAAAATGCTCACTGCGGGAGAGTTCCACTCCCCTCGCGGGGGCGAAGGAGAGCAGCGCCGGATTCCACCAGCCGGAGGAAAGCGCGTCCGTATTAGTAAGCCCGGTATTGCCCATGGCTTGGTTTGCCACTCCGGACGTGATCTGGAATATCTCCCCGGCGTAGCGCGTCGCGGAAAGTGCCCAGACCAGTGTCAGCAGGGCGATCAGGATATATATCTTCTTCATAATTTCTTCGTTCCTATGTGATAGTATACGCAATCCGCGAGCCAATTCAAAGAAAGAAAAGAAGGAAAAGTGGTGGGCCCAGAGGGAGTCGAACCCCCGACCATCCGGTTATGAGCCGGAAGCTCTACCAGCTGAGCTATAGGCCCCTGCAAATACAGTTCGTTCCTTAAAATCCCGGGGCATGATTCTGTCAAGCAAAAGCAGCACCCCTGCCGCAAAGTCATTCGCTCTGCGCCAGATTTCTTAGCCTTGAGGCTACGTCCGCGGCAAATTCCTCATCAGTCATGTCCGGGTTGCGGGTCTCGTTCCAGATCGCACAGGGTTGTTTTCCACAGTCCTTGCAGGAACACAAACCTTTCTCCATAGCGCAGTCATATATGGGACAGCGTTCACGCCCGTAGAACTCTGCCCAGGAGACTCTTCCCTGAAGTTCGTTGCAGCCCTCGCACTCGACGGAGTAAGCTCTGCAATCAGTTGCACAGTTTACTCCACAAGTGCTGTGCATATTTAATTACTTTCCCGCAGCAATGCTGAGCATCTTGCCGGGGATGACGATGATCTTCTTGACCGACAAGCCTTCGAGCGACTTGGCAACGTTTTCCAGTGCCAGAGCTTTGTCCTTCAGTTCCGTCTCGGAGACATCTGCAGATACTTCCAGTTTACCGCGCAGCTTGCCATTCACCTGGATCACGTAAGTAACACTGTCACGAACCAGATAGCTCTCTTCGTAGCCGGGAAGTCCACCCTCGTGGATGAGGCCTTCAAAGCCCAGCATCTGCCAGAGTTCTTCCGCGATATGAGGCGCGAAGGGATAGAGCATCTGCGGAATAATTCCACAGGCTTCGGCAAAGACTGCCAGGTCGAAGTCATTCAAAACTGCAGGATCTTTGACCGCGACGCAGTGATTGAGATGCTCCATAACCGCCGCGATGGCAGTGTTATACTGCATCTTATGCAGAGCATCCTCCAGCCATTTCTTTACGGTGTAGTGCGAGCTGTAGAGCAGTCCTTTGAGTTCCGGCGAGACCTGATGCGGTTCGGCGCTTAGCTTCATTCCCTTTTTCAGGACTTCCAGGTTGCTTTCGATCAGACGCCAGACCCGGTTCAGGAAGCGAAAGGAACCCATAATGCCGTCGTCGCTCC
Organism: Candidatus Cloacimonadota bacterium; assembly: GCA_035353255.1. Taxonomy (GTDB): domain Bacteria; phylum Cloacimonadota; class Cloacimonadia; order Cloacimonadales; family Cloacimonadaceae; genus PHBP01. The sequence continues at coordinate 1,975 of DAOPZE010000122.1, read as the reverse complement.
ATTCCACATCCTTTTCCGGAGGTGAGGAGAAGAGCATATAAACGCGCAGGGTGTCCGCCCCGAAACGATCTATTATGTATTGCGGATCGACCATATTTCCCTTGGACTTACTCATCTTAGCGCCGTCTTTGAGCACCATACCCTGAGTCAAGAGACGGGAGAAAGGTTCGTCAGAATTTACCCAGCCAAGATCACGCATGAACTTGTGGAAGAACCGTGCGTAGAGCAGGTGCATGCAGGCGTGTTCGATCCCGCCGATGTATTGATCGACCGGCAGCCAGTAATTCGCCTTGCGCGGATCGTAAGGCATTTCCTCGTTTTTGGCGTCGGTGTAGCGCGCGAAATACCAGGAACTGTCCACGAAGGTGTCCATCGTGTCCGTCTCGCGCCGGGCTGCCTTTCCGCATTTGGGGCATTCGACGTTGATCCATTCCGGCACTGAGAGCAAAGGATTCGAGGTTGTTCTGCCGACCTGGACATTATCCGGCAACAGCACCGGCAGATCCTCATCGGGAACCAGCACGATCCCGCAATCAGGACAGTGGATCACCGGGATGGGATTGCCCCAGTAACGCTGCCGGGAGATTCCCCAGTCACGCAGTCTGTAGGTCGCGGTGCGCTTGCCCAAAAGCTGTTCTTCGATCCAGAGCGAGATGGCTTCTTTGGCTTCAAGGCTCGGAGTTCCGTCGAACTGAGCGGAATTGACCATGATGCCCGGTTCGATGTATGCCGCCGTGAGTTCTGAAGCGACCAGGTTCTGCTCCTGGTTTTGGATCACGATCTTGATCGGAATGTTATATTTCTTAGCGAAGTCAAAATCTCGCTGATCATGTGCGGGAACTGCCATCACGGCGCCCGTACCATAGTCCATCAGGACGTAGTTAGTGATCCAGATCTGGACCTTGTCTCCGTTCACGGGATTGACGCAATATCTACCGCTGAATACGCCTTCCTTAGTGGTTTCGGCGCTGCTGCGGGAGATCTTGTCTTCGTTAATGACCTTGTGGCAGAAGTCACGCAGGGCATGATTCTCAGGCTCTTCCGCGAGCCATTTCTGCACCAGCGGATGCTCCGGAGGCAGAGCCATAAAGGTCACGCCGAAAAGTGTGTCCGGACGGGTCGTGAAGACCGGGATCAAGGTCTCACCGTCTTCAAAAACAAAGTGGATCTCGGTGCCATAGCTCTTACCGATCCAGTTCTTCTGCATGGTCATGACGCGTTCCGGCCAATCGATCACACCGGAGAAATCCAAGAGTTCCTCAGCATAGTCCGTAATGCGGAAGTACCACTGTTCCAAGTCTTTCTGGATAACTTCGCTGCTGCATCTCCAGCAACGTCCTTCCTCGACCTGCTCGTTCGCCAGGACTGTCTGGCACTCTTCGCACCAGTTTTGATAAGACTTCTTGCGGTAAACCAACCCCTTCTCATACATTTTCTTGAAGATATACTGACCCCAGTGGTAATATTCCGGACGGCAGGTGCTGACTTCACGCGCCCAGTCGAAACCGAAGCCCATGATGTTGAACTGCTTGCGCATAATGGCGATATTATCTTCGGTGGTAAACCGCGGATGAGAATTGTGCTGGATGGCAAAGTTCTCCGCCGGCATACCAAAGGCATCATAGCCCATCGGCTGCATGACGTTGTAGCCTTGCATCAGTTTGAGACGGGCGATGGCGTCGCCGATGGAGTAGTTTGAGGCATGACCGCAGTGCAACGCGCCGGAGGGATAGGGGAACATGGATAGCACATAGTACTTCGGCTTGGCGGAAAAGTCTTCTGCCGCAGCGAGTTTGTGTTCTTTCCAGATCTCCTGCCACTTGCGTTCGATTTCATTAAAAGGATATTCCATTCTTCGTCTCCCGGGATCGGAACCTTGTTCCTAATCCGCTATAATTCATTAGCTTGCATTGATTATCAGGCTGCACAATTTGTCAAGCAGTTCTGAACTATCCCGGATTTGTAGCGACAGGAT
>DAOPZE010000121.1:0-6977 GCA_035353255.1 Candidatus Cloacimonadota bacterium | reverse complement strand
GGCGACTGGTCGTTGAGTGAATTCTCGTCACCGGTCAGAACCGTCTTGGCATAGATCGTGAGAGGCCCTTCGGCGACGGGTGTCCAAGAGACAGGCACCTGGACGGTCTGTCCTGCGCTCACGGTCAAGCCGGGTCCGCTGGCAAGTTCCGTTCCCTGGCTGTTGAAGAGCTTGACCTGATAGTTCGTCTGCGTTGCCGTTCCCCAGTTGAAAACAGAGACCGTGTAAGGCGTAGCGCTGTTCACGGATGGAGTGACGTTGCCCGTAATGGCTGTAGCGGCAAGATCGTTCACCGGAGTGTTCTCGATCAGATAGCTATCGATATCGATCGCGCAATAGGTGATATCTGAGCCATATTTGAAGGCTATGTATCTGCCCGTGCCGGCGTAGGAGGAGAGGCTCACCACGTACTGAGTCCAGGTCTGGGTCAGATTCAGGGTCTGAACCGCCGTAAAGGTTGCCGGATCCTGCGAGTTGGTCATGACCCCCACGATCAGAGTGCACGCGTAAGGAGATCTTGCCATAACCTTGATCCGCATACCTGTCGTCTGAAGGTTGGTTGCCAGGGGTGGCGCGATCAGCAACAGGGTTGGCGCTGTGTCATCAGCGTTTTGCATCTCGACCGAGTTCGGCGCGCTGGCGGAGGTATTCCCCGTGGAGCGCACGTATGCCGTAGGCGATGTGGATTGCACTATTGCCGTCCAATCGAGCGGTAAACTGGGAACCGTCACGGTATCGAAATTCTGCGCGTAGGGCACCGTATAGATCGTGGGATCCATACAGCTCCCCGTCACGGCTATCGTATGCGTCTGACGAGTGAGGTTGTCCACCGCGGTGATCGTGGCAGCATGATCTCCGTCTGTGGTGGGGATATAATTCAGCGTGAAGCTGACACTCTGTCCCGTGGTCAGGTTCTGAGGCAGAGTCGGAACTCCGCTCAGAGTAAAGAACTGACTTCCCGCGATGGACAGACTGTTGATTGTGAGGGTTCCGCCACCGGCGTTCAGGACCCGCATCTGAACATTATGGGTCGTGCCCATCAACACCTGCCCGAAATTCTGGGAGGAGGGGACTGCCATAAACAGCGGATTGGGTGAGAGCGGTGTCATATACAGCGAGGTCTTGGGGAATTGCCCGATCGCACTCGTCGCGGGAGGAGACGCGGGATCGAGCAGAGTTCCATCCGAGTAGTAACTCAACGCCCGGTTCGTTCCCACCGTCTGGCAATAGAAATTATCCTGCCAGTTATAATAGACTGTGTCCATGGGACGGTTTACCAGCATGACCAGATTGCCTCCGGTATAGGTAAACGTCGTTTGCAGAGGGATCACGATCGCGTTCTGCCCGGAGGGATAGTTGACCGTGCCATCGTAAACCAGGGTAAGCTGGGTCGAAGGGATCCAGCCTCCGGAGAGATCGGCGTTCGGGGTCATACCCAGCCAGATCTTGGTAGGCATATTGGGCAGGTTGGTAACGAAGTTGTTATAAAAACCGAGCGTGTTGATAATGCCGACCGTGCCTATCTCATTGGGATAGTATAGGGTTTCATAAAGGCTGTTGCGATAGTACATGTTGACCGGCATGAGTGCTTGCTGATCTCCGGTGCCGATCGTTATCACATTTATTCCGGGAGGCATGATCGTGATGCTGAGGGCAGGGCTGAGATCGTTTGTGGCGTTCTGGTCGCCGGCGAGGACGACTTTTCCCCGGATCGTCATGGGTCCCTGGAGCGTAGGAGTCCAGGGAACGGAAAACGAGAGCGTCGCATTCGGCTGGATCGTGGTTCCGGGGATAGAGGCAAGCTCCGTCCCGGCAAGATTCACGATCTTGACGGAATAAACAGACTGCGGAGCAGTGCCGCGATTTTTCACCTGGATGGTGTAGTTCGCCGCGGTATCGACACTGGGGGTAAGGCTTCCCGTGATGCTGAGACAAGCCAGATCGTTTGTCGAAACGATAGCCGGGGTGAATTCATAACGGGTGTTCTGCGCGGGGAAGGCGCTGATCGAATTCTGAGCGACAGTCGTGGATGCCGAGGCAGGATTGCCGGGAGTGACGCTGTAGAACCAACCGTTGCCACCGGGAGCCATCGTTATACCGATACTGGCGGAAGGGCTGTTTGGAGTTCCGGTGGATGAGCCGTAATTCATCCGGATCATGCCGGATTCATGCAATACCAATTGGAAATTAAAGGAGTTATCTCCACTATAGTTCCATTTGAGATTGTCATATTGAACCGTGAATGTGCGGTTAGGAGCGGTTCCCGAGGTCAAATACGAAGCAGATCCGGAAGCCAGACTGGTGTCATCCCAAAGGACGCCCAGGAAGGGTGTGTAGCTGGTGTTTGCCAGATCATTGCCGAGGTTACTCGATGTTGCTGAAGTTCCCAGGCCGACCCAACCGTTGGAGGATACCTTCACCTCGGTGAAAGAAAGATCTCCATATGTGAAAGTGAAGCCTATTGGTACTGCGGCGGAAAGTGCGTCGTCGGTATTGATTCCATCAACCTGGGTACCCGTGATGGGCGTGTAGGTCGAAGTTGACGCGCTGAAATTGTAATACTCATCGATCCCGGCAAATGCCATAGCCATGAGCGATAGCAGCAGGACGATCAACGCAGTTCGTTTCATATCCATCTCCTTGCAGGTTATATCTATTATAGTTTCGCCCTGACTACGGGAAGCTAATTCCTCTCCGCGCCGGGCTTATTCTTAATCATCTGAACTCTGGTAAGGATACTGAATAGTTTCATGCTTTCAACAAAAAACCTCGTGAAACATCATGCATGAAACGTTCCGCTTATCAAGTTTATTGCTATGATTCTCAGGCATTTCTCATCTTTTTATGGATCATGGAGCCTTTCCGGTGATCAGATACCTGTCTTCCCCCTATCCCCTCTCTATCATCTTACGTCATGACGTAAGATGATAGAGAGGGGATAGCAAGATGATAGGCAGTTGACGTGAAGGATCAATGATCTTTTTTCCCTACACTGAGACACAGAGACGCGGAGATGAGGAGGTTTTACAAGAGAAGATCAAAAAAGAGTAAAAGAGATAAGGAGAATGTTCTTATAGTAGCTGCTCAAAGTGGTAGCGACATCCTTTCGCTGATACAGCAAGGATGGCTCTGCTGCCTGAAGACCGGTATCACCGGCTAGTCCGGTAATACGATAGAGAATCTGATCACGGTCAAAATAACAGGTTCGCTTTTGGGTTTTGACGCGCTTAGTTTATCTAACGTAAGCAAAATCACTATCAAGGAGATATTAGTATGGAAACAAGCATTTTGTCCGCAGAGGGAAGGATCAACCTCAGGACTTATTGGTTAAGATGGGTGATCGCTGTGGCGATCAACTATGCCTCGACTATCCTATTTCCCCGGGTCATGGGTGGATCCGGTCTGATTCTGGGCTACGTGATCAGTCTGGTTATCTCCGTATTCCTGATCATCCAGGGTATCAAGCGTATGCACGACGTCGATAAGAGCGGCTGGTTCATCCTGATCCCGATCTACAACCTGATCCTCTGCCTGACCAATGGCACTCCAGGTCCCAATCGATTTGGAGATGACCCCAATCAGCAGAGCTGAATAGTTATTAGATAAAGTTATACGGTTCGGGATGCGATAGTCCCGGAAAATCAACAAAGCGGGACACATTAACCTGCTGCGATTCAAAAAAAAGGCTTGACTACCTAATATATTCAAACAAGTTTACGTCATAAACTTATCAACGAGGTAGTTATGAGCGTAAACCCTATTGACAAAGTTGAAAGAGAGCTTAGCTGGGAAAGGAAATACGGCGATGGATTGGGGTGGATCGCGAACGGTCTGTTCGCTTTTCTGATTGTCCTGGGGTTCAATCTGGAGTGGCCTGTCTGGATCCTGGGAATGGTTCCGATGATTTTCATCCAGCAGTACATCAGGAAACACTACATCACTCCGCGAATCGGCACGGCAAAGCTCAAGATCAGGCCAAAACTCTCCAGTGTGATATTTGGTATTCTCCTGGGATTGTTGGCTCTGGCAGTCGTCCTGGCTTTGGGGTTCTGGCTGCTCAGGGAACCCAGAACCACGCCCCTGAATCTGCTGGCCTTAAGTATCTGTATCGCGATCCTGGTCTCACTAAGGGTGTGGCTAGTCAGTGCCAACTGGGATGGCAAGAGCATTTATCCCCTGATGGATAGCGTTCTGATCCTGATCTTTTTACTGCTTCTGTTCTGGCTGAAGCCCAATCGCCAGACCCTTTCGTTGTACTTGGTAACGTATGGCATCTTTAACCTCAGCTATGGCTTGGTGACCCTGGTCAGGTTCATCAATAATAATCCGGTGATTCCAGATGAAGAATGATATAAATTCCCCCCAGATCGAGATCGACCGGATGATCCATGAACCGGCAAGACTGCTGATCATGGTGCATCTTGCTGTGGTGCGGGAAGCTGATTTTCGTTATCTGCTCTACAAGACCAAGCTTTCCCGTGGCAATCTCTCGGTGCAACTGCAGAAACTTGAGGCTGCCGGATATATCCGAATCGAAAAGCAGTTCATCAAGCGCATCCCCCGTACTGTGGCAAAGCTCACGAAGCTGGGACGAACCGCGCTTGATCAATACAAGAGCGAGATCGTGGAACTGCTCAGCTCGGCAGAGGAATCCCTTGAACCTGCCGATGACCTCCAAGAAAAGACTTGACACAGGCTTGTTTGGCTTAGCTTATGCATTTCTTTAGAGAAAGGTGAAGAAGCCATGAAGATTTGCATTATATCCAGTTCGCACTTGTCGAACGACATCAGATTGTATTACAAGCTTGCCACAAGCCTCGCCAAACTCGGTGAGGTACACGTCATCACCACGACCGGGATCTCCAACGATCATACCAACCCCTATCAGGAGACGGTGAATAGTGAATCCCGCTGGGGAAGCCTCTTCCAGCTTTATTCTGCAGCGGCGAAGCACAAGCCGGATATCGTCGTGTGCGTCGAACCCCTGACGCTTCTTACCGGGATCATGCTGCGCCGCAAGCTGCGCTGCAAGCTTGTCTTCGATGTTCATGAGTTCTATCCCGAAGCTTTCACGGAGCGGTTTCCTCTGATTCTACGACTACCAGCCAAATATTTCTATCTGACCTTCGAGAAATGGCTGGAAAGCCACTGTCAGCTTACTATCGGGGTAAGCCGGGAGATCCTTTATGAACTTGTGCCTTCCTCCCGGATCGATCAAGCCCTGTATCTGCCAAACTTCCCAGTGAAGAACGTCTGGGATAATTCCTGTGAAGTGCCAGGGGGGCTTTCCGAGATCTGCGGGATGAGCTTTGACCTCATCTATATCGGAGGTCTGACGGCTGACAGAGGCGTCTTCAAACTGCTCAAGGTGATCAGCCTGATCAAGACCGAGGTGACCAATCTCAGCGTGCTGATCGTCGGCAAATTCTTCAATTCCGAGGTCGAGAAAGAATTCAACTCCTCGATCAACAACTACAATCTGAATAAGCATATCTTCGTCCAGGAATGGGTTCCCGCCGAGAAGATCGGTTTGTTGCTGAAGCGAAGCCGTTTCGGGCTCTGGCTCTTCAATCCTAAAAGTAAGCGGATGGGCATGGCGATGCCGCTCAAGGTCATGGAATATCTTGCCGCGGGCTTGCCGGTCATCACAATCAAGACCCCGCTGATGGCTTCCCTGATCGAGAAGCACGGTTTGGGCAGCTGCAGCAGTTACACACCCTCTTCCATTGCCGAGGCGGCGATCAAGCTCCTGCGCATGTCCCCGCAGGACTACGAGGCGATGAGCAAACGCTGCACGGATATGGCGGAAAGCAGATTCAACTGGGAGGCGATCGAGCCTGACCTGCTCAAGGCTGTAGCTAAGCTCGGAGGCAGCGGCAGCTGATGCGCATCCTCTATCTGAGCTACTTTTTCCCGCCTCTGGGTGGTCCGGCATCCCTGCGTTCCGCCAAGACGATCAAATATCTCGTCAAACAGGGCTGGGAAGTCGAGGTGATCACGATCCGGGATATTGAATACACTTACTTTGATGAGAGCATCGGCCATGATGCGAGCAGCGTTCTCAGGACGCAGTCGCTGGATCCGATGTCGCTGCTAAAAGTCCTGCGCAAGGGCAGCTCAGGAGATACCGGGACGATCTACAAGCGTACACCTGAGCGGTTCAAGCGGTTCATCAGAAGGCTCTATCCCATAGATGACAAGATCGGTTGGTTGCCGTTCCTGATCAAATCCGGCAGGAAGAAGCTTGCCGAAAAGCACTTCGATCTGATTTACGTAAGCTGCGGTCCCTTCTCCTCAGCCTTGGGGGCATACAAGCTTTCGCGGGAGACAGGCGTGCCTTTTGTCTATGAGGCGCGGGATTACTGGACGCTGCTGTCGGATTATCCCATGCAGGGGGTGTTCCGGGGATATTCACGCTATTGGGAACGCAAGATACTGGAGAGCGCCGCGCTGATCGTGAACGTCACGCAGGGTATCGCGGAAGACAGCTTTACCGCTTTTGGCATGCAACTCAGGGATAAGAGTATCACGGTATATAACGGTTGGGATGAAGAGGACTTTCAGGATCTGGCTCCGAAGCCGGATACCGCCTATAGCTTTGCCTACTTTGGCAACATCTATGCCCGCAGAAGCCTCAGGGCTTTCTATCAGGCTTTGGACAGGATCCGCCGGGAAGGTCTCCTCCCCGAAGGAGCGCGGGTCGATCTCTATGGCAACTTCCCCAGAGAAGTCGAAGAAGAAATTGGCTCATCCTCGGTTAGCGATCTGGTTCGGATCATTCCCCAGCTGGGGCACAGGGAAGCTTTGGAGAAGATGATGTCCTCCTCGGTGCTCCTCCTTCTGATCAATAGCAGCAGTCCGCGCGGAACTCTGACCTCCAAGGTCTTTGAATATTTGCGCTGCGGGAAGCCGATCCTGGCAATGGTTCCCTATCACAACGAAGCCTCATGTCTGCTGCGGGATTGCGGGCATGACCA
>DAOPZE010000120.1:0-7153 GCA_035353255.1 Candidatus Cloacimonadota bacterium | reverse complement strand
AATGATCCCCTAATCATTCCCTAATCATTCCCTAATCGGATTAGGGAATGATTAGAGAATGACTAAAGAATTATTAGGCATGTCCGGCAGAAATCTATAGAGAACCTGACTGATATTTTTGGGATTTTTGGGGGTTTTCGTGTGATTTCCTGAGTGTTCACGATATAAATCATGAAGATCATCCTGAATCCGGTTGACAGTGCTTGTCAACTTAATAAAAATACAGTCATGATAGTAGCTGGAACACCCTCAGTGGGTTAGGAAAAGAATCTTCACGGAAGTCGGAACGGAGAATTGAGCAGTAAAAGAATCGCTCCCGAAGGCTATGAAGGGCTTGCGGGAGCGATGATCAGATATGCTGGTCAGGAGATGACGTTGTCAGCGTCCCAACTCAGCACGAAGGCGCGTTCGTCGTCAGTGTAAGCTTGGTCGTTGTATTCTCCGATCGCTTTTTGGAGGAGGGTGGCAAGTTCCGGATCTCCCGAGATCAGGATGGTCACTGAGTATCCGGGCCAAACGGCAGTGTTCATGCGTGGGTCTCCCAACGGTAGCTTTCCAGTGACCGGTTCGATGATTTGGAAGTTGTTGATCTTCAGATCGTCAAGGATGCTGATGATCTCGTCTTTGGCGCTGACATTGCAGGTGAGCATGATGAGCTTAGGCATGGCTTTCCTCCTTTAGCTGAGAACGGTTCATGATGACGTAGATGACCGGCACCAGGATCAGCGTGATCAGAGTCGAGACCAGCAGACCTCCGATGCAGGTTATCCCCAGAGGACTCCAGATCTCAGAGCCCAATCCTTTTGAAACTGCCATGGGAACCATACCGAAGATCGTGGTTATCGAGGTCATCAAAACGGGGCGCATTCTCGATCTTCCGGAATTGGAGACTGCCTGGATAAGCGATTGACCCCTCGCGCGGAGAAGGTTTGTATAGTCCACGAGCACGATACCGTTATTGACCACCACGCCTAATAGCATGACGATCCCGATGAAGGAGACGACGCTCAGGGTCACACCGCAGATCAGGAAAGCCCAGATCACGCCGATGATCGCCAGGGGAACGGCAGCCATTATAATGAAGGGGTCTTTCAGATTGCCGAAGAGTGACGCCATCACCATATACACAAGAAGTATCCCTAGGGCAAACATCAAGCCCAGGCTCTTGAACGAACCGGATTGATCGATGCTTTGACCGCCTAGATCTACGTAAACACCTGCGGGAGGTTCATATCCGTTCAGGATGGTTTTGACGCTCTTCACCGCTGATCCGAGAGAAATACCTTCGAGTTCGGCAGTCAGATAGACGGTTCGCTGTTGAGACAGGTGATCGATCCTTGAGGGGCTGTTGCCTTCTTCGATCGTGGCGATGGAGCTCAGGGGCAGGACTTGACCTGTGAGCGAATTCAGCGGTATGCTTCCAATCGCGTTGATATCATTGCGATACTGAGGAGACAGCCTCACGGAGAGGTCATATTCATCACCGTTATCTTTGTAAGTGGACGCTGTGACGCCGTAGAGAGACTGCCTGACGGTGAGGCCGACCACAGCGGGATTGAGCCCCAGCGCGGAGGCTTTCTGTTTGTCGATAATGATCGATATATCCGGTTTTCCGGGATCGACGGTGGAATCGATATTCACCAGATGTGAGTTTGATCTGAGCTTATCCTGAATGATGTTTGCCGTTTCGTTCACGGCGGTCAGGTCATTGCCGGAGATTTTGACCTCGATCGGCTTGGTGTTGCCCAGCATCGCACTCTGGAGCAGTGAACCGCCAACAACGCGAAACTTCTCGATCTCGGGAATGGCTTCGAGTTTGGGTCGTAACGCTTGTTCGATCTCTCTCGCGGAACGTTTACGATTCTCGGGAAGGACGAGTTTTGTGCCGATGGTGCTGATGTTTCTGCCTTCTTTGAAGCCTACGGTGCCGAGCAGTCCCTTCTCTGATTGTCCGGTGATGGAATACATGGAGCGGAGTTCAGGAACGTTCTCCACAAAGACCTTTTCGACTTTCTGAGCTACGCGATATGTTTCTTCGGGGCTTACTCCGGTATCCAGTTCGATAACTGCGTTGAGGTCTCCGGCGTCCAGATTGGGGATGTAGTCGGTGCCTACGAAATAGCCCACTCCAAGGGTCAGGACAAGGGTTATAGCGGCGATGCTGAGAGTGAGTTTGCGGTTTCGCAACGCCCAGCCAAGCATGTTGACGTAGCTCTGTTCCATTGCCAGGAAGATCTTTTCGCTCCTGGAGAAGAACTTGCCATGCAGATGAACCCGTTTCTTTGATTCCGGCTTGAGCCAGCGGGAACCAAGCATTGGGGTCAGCGTCAGAGCCGTAAAGAGCGAAGCCAGCAAAGTCACGGTCGTTAGTATCGCGAGTTGTTTGAAGAGTATTCCGACCAATCCTCCCATAAATATCATGGGGACAAAGACCACGATCGTGGTTAGTGTCGAGCCTGTGATAGCCAAGCCCATCTCTGAAGCGCCGAAGATAGCGGCTTCACGTGGTCTGGCTCCCTGCTCGATATGACGGGTGATATTCTCCAGAACGACGATGGCATTATCGACGACCATCCCGATCGCTATCGCGAGAGACATAAGGGAGAAGATATTCATCGTAAATCCGGCGACATACATATAGATGAATGCCACGATCAGTGAGAAGGGGATGGTCAGGATGATGATCGCGCTGCTCTTGACTTCCCGCAGGAAGAAAAGAACCACGAGGATAACGAATATCGCAGCGTAGAGGATCGTCGTCGAGAGGTTGTTCAGCGATCCGGAGACAAGCTCTGAAGAATTCATCATCTCCTTGATCTTGACGTCCTGCGGTAGGCTCTTTCTGATCTGAGTGAGTTCTTTCGTGACTGCCTGAGCTACGCGCAGAGTATTCGTTTTGGATTGTTTCTGAACCAGCATCAGGACAGATCGCTTGCCAGAGGAACGGACGAACGCTTCTTTTTCCTTGAAGCTGTCCGTCACGGTCGCGATATCAGATACTTTTACTACCTTGCCGCCAAAGCTGACAACGGGAGTTGCGCCTATCTCGTCGATACTTTCGAATTCAGCCGGGACACGCACCGCAAGGTCGGATTTGCCAAGCTTGATGTTGCCGGCAGGGATGGAGACGTTCTGGGTCTTGATGACTTGAGCGACCTGCATCACAGTGAGATGATAGGCACTCAGCTGGTATGGATCGCACTCTATCCTGATCTCCCGCTCAGGTTGTCCCAGAACGAGAGTCGTGCCTACTCCGGGGACTTTACGTATCCGGCTGGCAACTTTATCCTCGATGATCTTTTCCAGCTCGTTGTAGCTGGAGGTTGCTTCAATATTGTAAGCGACGATCGGAAGCATCGAGCTCGATAGTTTGTATATCACTGGAGGCATTGCGTCGGTAGGAAGATCGGTCTTGACCAGTTCCAGAAGGTCTCGAACGCTGTTGGCAGCGCTATCAAGATTCGTGCCCCAGTTAAACTCCATTGTGATAAGAGAGATATTCTCTTTGGAGCTTGACTTGATCGTTTTGAGATTTCCAGCGCCGGAGAGAACCTGCTCCAGTGTCTTCGTCACCTGGGTCTCGACTTCCTTTGCGTTGGCTCCGGGGTAACCGGTTATCACTGTCAGGCTGGGAAGCTCAATGTCAGGGAGAACGTCTTTGGGGATCATTGTCATCGAGACCAGCCCAAAGAGCAAGACCGCGATGAAGATCATCAGAGTAAAGACAGGGTTTTTGACCGCTATTTCGGGTAAACGCATGACCTTGCTCCCTCAGCGTAGAACAACGCGTGACTTATCGGAAAGCTTCGCCTTTCCGTCCATAGCAATGACATCGCCCGAGGCAAGCCCTTCAACTATGTAATGAAGGTTGTCCTGGTCTTTTACGCTAACGTTCACTTTGTGAGCGATACCATCTTCCACTTTGAAAACGTATCTGCCTGCTGTTCCCGAGCTCTGCATCAGGCATTCACGCGGTATGGCTACCCCCGGCATACCGGGAAGCTCGAACTTCACGCTGCAGAACATACCCGGTTTGAGTTTGGTTCCGGGATTAGGTATTCTGATCTCAACCGTCGAAGTCCTGGTCGTCGTCGATAAAACCGGCTGTATCCTGGTGATAGTTCCGCTGATCTGCTCTTCCTTGTCCCAAGTGATGGTGACCATTGCCTTTTGACCTGTCTTTAGGTAATGCAGATCTTGCTCATTGACTTCTGTCTTGACGATCAAAGGATCAAGCTGCATGAGGCTGACGATCCCTGAACTCATTGAATAACCGGGATTTATGCTGGGCAGGAAGCTATAGTTCTCTCCCACGTGAACGAGGTGTTTTACGACCGTTCCCGCGAAAGGTGCCCTGATCTCAGTGTTCTTCCGCATCATGTTATACTTCGCCTCGGAGGCATCGAAACGTGCTTTGAGGTGGTCATATTCTTGCTGAGAAACCGTTCCCCGGCTGAGTAGTATGGTTATTCGATCCAGATCTTTCTTCAGTGTAAGGTATTCGACTTTCGTCTGTTCCATCATTTCGTCAGCCATAACTGCGACCAATCCACCTCTTTGAACGTATCCGCCTTCCGGGATGAGGATCTGTTCGATCCTGCCCGGAATGACACTGCCCAGATTGGCTTCCTGACTTGCGAAGATAGTACCCGAGTATTCACGTTCCGGTGTGTAGATCGTATCCGTTGCCGAAACAGTGGTGATGCTTACCGGAGCAGCATTCTTCTCCGGCGCTGCGGTTCTGGAACAGGCGCAAAGCCCGGTTAGTACTGCTCCAATGATGATGTATTCTATGCGTAGTTTCATTATTTCTCCTTATAATCTGCCTATTGCTTTGAGATATTCGGTCGCCTGAACGTTGCGGTTAGCCTTCGCGTCGATCCAGTCTGAATATGCTTTCTGCCACAAAGTCTGCGCGTCCATCAACTCTGAACTGCGCAACATGCCTTCTTCGAACCGTTCCTGACAAACCCTGAGGTTTTCTTTCGCCTGCTCCAACCCCGCGAAGCTCAATGTGACTTCACTCTGAGACTCGCTATAGTTATTCCTCGCTTGCCGAATATCCAGCATGATCAGATCCTTAGCTTCTGCCAGCTCTTGCTCCGAGGATCGTGTATTTGCCTTGCTGGCTCTCAGGCGATGAACCCTTTCGCCAAAATGGAACAGCTCCATCCCCGCGACTATTCCCACTTGCCAGTCACTTCCGAATTCCGTTTCTAAATTGTTATAGGGATTTGGATCGATGAGATGCGCATTCAGCTCCAAAGCCAGACTGGGCATAAAGTCGGACAAGGCGACCTTTTCCATCGTTCTGCTGATGTCGGCATTCTTCGCCAACATGCTCAGTTCCGGACGCTTGATCTCGCCGCTCACGCCTGAAGAATCTGCTTCGCAAGGCATGACAGGCTCAGCCGCAGAATCAGTCAAAACAAGTGCAGTATCAAGGTCTAAGCCCAGGATCTGGTTCAGCGCCATCATTGCCAGTTTGACTCCATTCTCCGCTTTGAGAACGTTCAATTCCGCTTCTTTGCGCTTAACCTCCGCCATCAGCATCTCGTTCTGCGTCGCGATTCCAACTTCCATCGCGTTCTGCAGGTCTGTGGCATGCTTTTCCACGACCTCCTTGTAGCTGCGTGCCAGTTCCAGTTTTTCTTTCAGAGAGATCACACGCCAATACGCAAGATCTGTATTGGCAATGACTTCCTGCCTGGTTAGATTCGCTTTGGCATCCGCAACTGCTTCAAGATCTTTGGCGATTCTGTATTGCGAAGTGATCTTTCCCCCGGTGAAGAGAGGTTGACTCAGAGTCACTCCAAAGAGGTAGTTATTATCTTCTCCCGCAGTGATCTCGATCTCATTCGGCAGAACTCCCTGCTGAACCATTGCCAGCATCGTGGCGTAGAACGGATCACTCGTCACACCGGGATTTGCTTGAGCCATACCAGCCAGCAGTTCAGGAAGGTGAAGATTCTCCCGCAGACGCAGTCGTTCATTTATCCGTGTGTAATTACCGAAGGCATCCAGTCTCGGCAGAAAAGCGGTGAATGATGCCTTGCGTATCTCTGTGGCAGCGGTTTTATCCTCTTTCGCCACTATTATCTTGTGGTTTGAACGCAGAGCCAGATCGCGACTGTCCTGAAGGCTGAGCCTTGTCTCAGCGTTCAGGGCAAAGGCGAAGAGGACCATCGCGCAGGGCAATCCCGCGCGTAAATATCGCATGAATTTCATTTCTACCTCACTGTGTCACAAGACCATGCCTCAGAATTCCGTGCATCTCGGCTGACATCGATTCCAGATCAAAGCCGTCCGGATCACTTACCCACTGCGTGAGAACAAAATCCATCGTACCTACGATCATAAAGGCAAGCGTACGGGGATTGACCTTGCGGATAGCGCGAGATTCGACAGCTTCCCGACACAAGCCCTCGACGTAGTCCAGATATTCTTCAAAGGGATTGTATCCGGGATTGAGATTGATGAAGTCCTCGCTCTTGCGCCATTCCACTACCATAAAACGAACAGCGTCTTTACTTTGCGTAAACAGCTGGATGTTCTGGGAGATAAACCTATTCAGCTTGTCAATTGCCGTCACTTCGTTGCGAACGATCTTTTTGATCTCTGTAAGCCGGTTTCCGATCACCTCTCTCATCGATTTGATGAATAGATCAACCTTGTTATGGAAATACAGATATACTGTTCCGCTGGCGATTCCAGCCCGTTCCGCGACCTCGTTCACGGTCGCGTTGCTGTACCCTCTGCGGGCAAAAACCTCGATCGCTGCCCTGAGGATAAGGAGCCGTTTATCGTCCGGTTCCGCTTTCTTTAGCCTTAGTCTTTTCATTTCATTCTTCCTTTAGTATCCTAAATGCTTTAAAACATATCATTATAGTCGATTACAACTGAATGACCATTCATAATGAGACACACTCCGATCTTCAGAGAGAATGTCAAGATAAATAGTGAATGACTGTTCATAACAATATTGTAAATTGCTATATTACATGATGATAATCGGCTGACGCATCGGTTGGAATGACCCTGAAAATACTTGAATGCAGGAAGTTTCATCCTGCAGTATAAATCCATGCCGGACCCATTTCCCTCCTATAAGAATATGAGACACATCTCTAATGATCCCCTAATCATTCCCTAA
>DAOPZE010000119.1:0-7167 GCA_035353255.1 Candidatus Cloacimonadota bacterium | reverse complement strand
CGCTAACATGTGTCGTCCCCAAGGGACTCAAAACGAATAGACAACCAATGGCCTGCAGGTATCATCCCGATATCATCCCGGTATCATTCCCTGTCATGACAGGGGATGATACCGGGATGATACCATTAAGTTGCTGGAATCATATATGCATAGAGATCGTGGAATAATAGAAAACGCCGGAATGAATTCCGGCGCTAACATGTGTCGTCCCCAAGGGACTAAATTGCACATATTTCATAGCCTCTGAAGCCAGTGATATCCTTTATTCAAGAGTCTCGAATCCCTACTCCCCAAAAAAATACCCCCGGCAAGCGGGGGTATTACATGTTTCAGATCTTACGATCTGTAAGTTATTGGTTTATTCCGCTTTGCGGTACATGGCTTCTTCCCCGAAAACCCTGTCTGTGATAGGCAGAGGGGAAAGAGTGCCGGTATTGCCACGGGCGTTGAACGCGTACACCTGGAAGAATTTGTAGGCTTCAGTTCCGGTGTAAGCGAAGGAATTGGTCGTCGGGCTACCCAGCAAGGTCCATACAGGAGTGGTGGCATACGGATCGTCCGTGCCATAGACCATGTAGTAATCAGCGCTGGGATCAAGCGTCCAGTTCAGGGTCGGAACGCCTGCCACATCGGTGATGGTCACGTCCGGTCCTTGAGGGATGACTGCTCCGGTGCCGACATAGGAGCTGATGCACCATGAGCCGGAGTTGGACACAGTATAGAGGGACGTACCTTGCTTCACGTATGTGGTACCGTAGTTATATGTTCCGCTGAACCAGAAGTAGTTGCTCGCAGGAATATCTTCATACGCTACCAAGTAGTACGGAGTGGTGATCTGGATGTTCTGAGCTGTGAGATCCGTCGTCAGAGTAGTTGTGGCGGTAAAAGACACAGGAACAGGCGTGATCAGATTCCACATGCTATCCCCATCATAGGCATAGACGTGGATGTTGGCTGTGGTCGCGTAGTAGGATCTTCCCGATACTCCGGTCAACAACATGGCGTTGTTCGTGCCATAGAACGGATTCTCAAAGAGCACGGTGGGCCCGAAAACCACGCCATAGCCAAGGTAAGTCGTTCCGGTGGTGAAATAGCGTACCCAGACGGGATCGGCAACCTGGAAGCTGTAGTTCGGGGTGATGGTATGGTTGTTTGCGCTGTCCCAGGCATCGATCTTGTAGGTGACGGTTGTTCCCAGAGCTTGCGCCGGGATCTCAGCATTGTAAACCGTACCCGTGCCAAGAGTCATGGCAACGGGCGTGCTCCAGGTCGTTCCGCCATTGAGGGAATAGCTAAGGGTAGCTCCACCAATGGGGCTGTTCCAGGCAGCATCATCGACGATGCTTGCTGACACAGGATAGGTCAGATCTTCACGAGGAGTGTTCAGCACCGGCAGGTGAGATACTGTGGGGCTGATCATGTCAGAGGTATAGACCGTGATGTTAACGTCGTCAACATACCAATTGTTCATGTCATAGCCCTGGTAGTTGAAGCCGAGATAGACGATCTGTCCGGCATAGGCATTGAGGTTGATCAGTTCGTTCGCCCAAGCAGCTACGGTCTCATCCTGGCTCCATAATTCCACCCAGTTTGGATCGGTGGCGTTGTTATTGCTGTTGATCATCACGCTGTTGATCGTCGCCGGCGGGTAACGGTTGTAGTTCCAGAAGGAAAGGATACCGGTACCTGTCGCGGGCAATTGGATCGGAGGCGTGATCAGCCAGCCGTTCTGACCGGGATCAGGAGTTGTGGTCGCGTAGGCATGCAAGGCTGATTTTGTTCCCCCGTGATAGTATGGGGAAGTGGTATTCAGCGTCCATGTCCGCGCGTCGCCATCGACGTTGGCGATCGTCCAGTTTGCAGGCGGGAAGGTGGCTGTCGTGGTTTCGAAGCCTTCATTCCAGGGGAAGGTGGTGATCACGTTCGCGGAACTCACGGTATCAAACCGGAAGATATCGCTGAACGCGTCATCCTGACCTACGATACTGGCGCCGACTCTCCAATACCATCTTTCGCCGGTTGTACCAAAGGTGACCAGACCTGCGGCAACAGGATCATAGAGACTGACGGTAAGTTCCGCGCTGGTGTAGGTAGGCGAGAAGGTGGCAATTTCCAGATTCGCCTGATCCTGATCCATATACACGGTATAATATTCCGGCATGGCACCAAGTGAGGAAGCTGTCCAATCCATATCAAATCCGGTGTAGGGCAGTCCTACCGCGCCATTGACGGGATAGACCAGGTTCGGAGCAGCGGGAGCGGCGGAAACCGAGAAGATCTGGAAATCATCGATCTGCAATGGAGTGCCGCTTGGGGTGTTGTCATTGGACTGGAAATACCAGCGGAATTTCACCGTGTTACCGGCAAAGAGCGTGATATCGCCATCCAAAGTGTAGCTATTGACCATCGACGCCCAGGTATCCGGAGCGCTGGAATAGACATAGTTGCTCCCTTCAGGATCGGCGTAGGGATTACTCATATAGCGCCAGGTCGTACCGTTATCAGGCGATACCTCCCAGCCAAAGTAATCTACATCCGGGAAGGTACCAGTATCTGAGAATGTTCCCTTCAACTGGAAGTCGGCTACGATCTGAGTAGCTCCCGCAGGGAGAACGATCGAAGGACTTTCCAGATAGTTCAGCATATTGATGGAATACGTTCCGGCACTGTTCATAGATGACATGATATGCGTCGGTGAAGGTGCGCCGGCATCGGTCGCCAAATGCCAGAAATCTCCCGCTGTGGGAACCATGCTGGTATAGGTCATACCGGTGTCCACACCATTGTTCGAGAAGCTGGCAAGAGCAATGTCATCGACCATGACGCCAAACAGGGTGGCATCGTCAACCGTCGAATAGGCGGGATCGGAAGCAAAGGCAAATCTGACCTTCACGTTAGCCGCTCCATCGGTAAGATAACCGGCAAGGTTGACCGTGACGGTCGTCCAGCCTCTCTGTCCACCCCAGCCGGGTACTCCCAGACCTTCGCCAAATTCTGAGCCGAAGGCATAGGAATTGGTGAAGTCATAGGTCGGTGTGATCGCCGTTGCCGGAATCACAGAATAGGACACGCCTGAGTTCGTGGATATACGGAGGTTGAAAGAATCCCAGCCGTTGTAATCTCCACTCGCTCCGGGTTCTTCCAGCCCGTGCCTCATCTTGAAAGTAAGTGTGGAAGCACTTGTGGAAATGGCTACTACAGGAGTATCCAGAACGAGGTATTGGTGATCATGGTATCCGCCGATAGCGGGATCGCCCATCCACCATACGTCACCCTGAGCATCTCCATTGTTATAGATATGCCAGTTATTCGGTGTGACTGCTCCGTCAAAATGAGTCCAGCCTGTTGCTCCGGATTCAAAATCCTCAGTGTAGAAAATATCCCTGGTAGGATATCTCGTCTGAGTGTTTTGACCATTATCCTGAGGCAACGCCTTCATCACACCTGCTGTTAAACCGGCGATAACGCAGATCATCGCCAATAGAAATAAGAATTTCTTCATAATCTTCTCCAGATTCAAAAGTAATCTTGTTGATTTCAATTCTGTTGAATGACAAAGAGCCGGTTACCCTCCCATGGAAATTAGGCAGAGATCTCCGGCTCTTTGTATTGGTTTTGAAGATACAAACGAACTGTGGCTCCGGATAACAGCGCAAACTTCGGCTATCTTGTGATAATGTGCGACGATTATTCCAAACTTGCCGATGAGAATGTGCTTTGATCCCAAACCATGATTACACAAGGTTTCATGCTTATTATCGAATTGTGATATACCTACTGACACAGTTCTTGACCCAAGCCCCAAAAGGCTAAAAAAGACTATATCCACGATCTGCCATGCCACTGTTTTCATATAGCTCCTACCGGCGCTGTTGAAATTTATAAACAGTCTTTTTTTCAGCTTCCCCGCGTCTGACTCTCCAATGACATAAATACCACATACCTCAACGAAGTAAGAATCACACAGAGCCTTTACAGTAAAGCAATTTCACCTCGATATCCTACACCTAGCCTTTTTGTATTGTCAAGATATTTTTGCACAAATACTCATTGCGTTTATATGAAAGTGACTATAAACGGTATCTCTTTACGAAGGCATGTATGACCTAAGCCACAAACAAAACGGGCAGGCGTAAGTGCCTGCCCGTATGCTTTGTTCAATTCTAAGGATTATCTTACCAGAGGATCCACGTAGGCTTTTACGCAGAAGAAGATCCTGACTCCGATATCCACTAGATTCATGACCCAGCTATGGCCGGCGGTAGTGGCGCACAGGGATTCCTCATTGCAGGCAAAACCAGGCTCTTCACCCCAATAGACATTGTATCCGCTCACACTCATAGGGCTACCATACATATCAGTAGTCACAGTATTCCAATCCAGGAACAGCTCGGTTCCGGAGATACTGAGCTGCACATTTTGGGGAGTTGCAGGAAGGATAACGCCTTGAGGCTGGGGAGTTGCCGTGATGATCTGCACCGCGGAGGTCTGGATCTCACCGGGGTAGGCTGCGCAAACTGAGTATTTATAAGCCTGCCCGTCTGTGAGGCCGGTATCCGTCCAGCTTGATTGAGCAGCCGTCACCATACCCACGGGATACCCATCTCGCCAGACGTAATAGGCTACCGGAGCAGGAGTCGTACTCACAGGAGTCCAGCTCAGAGTGATCTGCGCATGATTTGGTTCGGCTGTCAGATTCGTGGGGAAGCCGTATACCGTGTTGGTGAATTCGTTTTGCATTATGCCTCTGGCACGTGTGGCGATAAACATCTTGTTAGTTGTATTGCCCCAGGCTATTGCCCAGGTATTGTTATTGGCTGCCAGATTCTGAGTCAGAGCAGTGGAGCTAGCAGCTTCATCCGTACTATAGAGAATGGTGCTGCTCGTTCCGGAGACGACTTGAGCTCCCGGGCTGCAGAGCACGCTCCAACTGAATCCGGTCATATTTGCAGCAGTATAGGTGAGTCCATTGTCCGTGGATTTGAAGATATTACCTGTGGATCCTGTTCCGGTGGACACATAGATGATTTGCGGCTGAGTTCCCACTGCGGGACGGATCGCTATCTGAGGCTGGTAGCCAGTGGCGGAGACTCCGGTACCATGGACAAAAGAAACTCCAAGGTCATCAGAATACCAGATCTCATTGATCGAACCGTTCTGGAAGAAGAGGAACAAGCGCAGATCTCCGGTGGGACCTCTGCCGAGCTTTAGTCTGGGGAAGGTTCCATAGGCTCCTCCCGTGGCAGTGTTAAAGGTCACGCCACCGTCGAAGGTGTATCTGACTTCACCAAATGAATTCCCCAGCCAATAGATATCAGGGTTGGTGGGATGCACTTCGCAGGCGGAGATCTGGTTTCCTGACCAATGAGCCAAAGTCCAGGTATTGCCGCCGTCTGTGGAAGTGTAGGCTCCATCCAGTGTTCCGGCGAGCATTCTGCCTGATAGATAATACTGATGATTGGTAGGCTGGAGCTCATAGACCATCCAGTTATTCAAACCATTCACCTTTTGTTCCCAGGTGACGCCGTTATCCATGCTGCGGTAAACGCCGCTGCCTTCAAGTCCGCCCCAAAGTTCGTTCGTATCGGCATAATAAGCCAAGCCATGAACCAAACCAAGATTCAAGCCGGTATGAGAAGTAAGAACCGGCTGCAAATACCCGGAGGCACGGAAGATCCCGCCCCAGTGTCCAAACAGGGCTCCGGCGCCTGAAGTCGCGCCTGTCTGCCAGGTGGATTGCACGACGCCAACATTATAGTTATGCCAGGTCAGTCCCTGGTCATTACTCTCATACATGCCTCCCGCATTGGCAGTGGCATAGTAATTGCCGGCATATTCCACGACGCATTTGAAGGCTCCGGATGTCACAATATCCCAGTTCGTACCACCGTTCGTTGTGCGATAGATTCCGTTGTCATGAGCCAGCAACATGAACTGGTTGTTGATCGGGGAAACATACATGCCCCAACCATTGCCCGTCGGTCCAATGCCGGTCCAGGTCATGCCATCGGTGCTGGTCAGGATCGAGCTTGTGGATGAGCCCATCACGACATACATACGGCTGATATCGGCAGCCGACCAGGTAAACTGACGCATAAAGCCAGTGGTGATATTAGTCGCGGGGAACGTATTTCCCCCATCCGTAGAACAGTGAAGTCCTACACCGCCGGATTTGCCGATCACAATTGTAGCCTGAGTATTGGGCTTGACACCCGCTCCCAGGATGTAATATGCTGAGGTGGGGCCGACAATATTCCAGGTAGCCCCGTTATCAGTACTCTTGTACAGACCGGTGCGGGATGCGGCATAGAACACTCCGGGTTCATTCAATGAAGCCGCCATAGCGTTATATTGCTTGCGTGGCAACGTCGTGGGAACCCAGGTCTCACCGCCGTCTGTGCTGGCAAAAACCCCTCCCTCCTGATTGGTGAGAGATGATCCGCACGCGGCAAAAACGTGGAGATTGTCATAAGGATCTGTGGTCAAACCGCGGACGTTTCCGCCCCAGGGACCATTTCCCGTCCATGAACCTACATCTCTGGTGCTTTGTTCATCTGTGGGAGGTAAAAACTGATCGTCCGGAATTTGTGATTGGTATCCCGGAACCTCTTCGCCTGTCTCGCTGGATACATAAGTTCCATACGCGGCTGAAAAAATAGCAAGCATTAGCAGGACTACAAAAGCAGTACTTTTCATCTTGGGTCTCCTCTTGGGATTATTTGACTTTATCTATGTCGTTAAATCACTTATATGCGGGACTTCCAAGCATTCATATAGCGATCATGGTCTCTTATGAACGATATTCACATGCTTCACAATCAGTATCCTTGTCAAGAAATATCTTGGGGCAATTAGCAAATTAATGAATCATTAGTTTCACAAATAGTGAGTCCATGCCTCATAACCTGCTAAACCAATGATCATCGATTCTTCTAATGTGCTAGTATGCAGGTATTTAGTCAGCAGTTTCATTATTCATTCTCACTATAACTGTCAACCAAAACAAGGAAACAGCACCTTTCTTAAACCTAAGCTTCATGGTACACATCTCTAATGATCCCCTAATCATTCCCTAATCATTCCCTAATCGGATTAGAGAATGATTAGGGAATGACAAGTGGAAGACTAAAGATGTGTATGAGGGATTTTTGAGGGGGAAACGGTGCA
>DAOPZE010000118.1:0-7252 GCA_035353255.1 Candidatus Cloacimonadota bacterium | reverse complement strand
AAAATCTTTCAATTGATAAACCTACCAGCTTGTTCCGGGGATGGCGCGTTTCTTTGCTGAGGGATCTGGCCTCGTTTCTGTGGATGCGGGCTTGGTCGTATTTGTCCCTGATTGTGACGATCTGGATTCTTTAGCGTTCATTTCGTCCTGGAAGCCCTGACCGCTAGGGAAATTCATGTTTAATGTATCGACCACAGCAGGGGGAACATTATCTTGTAAGAAGTACTCGTCCTGCCCACCGTTTTCCACAGTGAAACCAGTATTGGGATTGATGGATTTCTTGATCACTCCTTCCGGAACAGCGAACGTGTATCTTGGATCACCTGATTTTGGAAGTCTTCCCTTGTTCTCGTTCCTGATAGCGTGAGTCATGATCTTTCCCCAGATTGGAGTACAGACTGGTGAGCCGCCGGAACTCGATAGTTGAGAGCTGTCCTTGTCAAAGCCAAACCAGATCCCCAAGGTAAACTGTGGGTTGAACCCAATGAACCATGAATCTCTGTAATCTTCTGATGTACCGGTTTTTCCTGCGGCATCCCAGAAATAGTTATTCCGTGCTGCAGTTGCGGTTCCACCTGATACGACTGACTGGAGCATGCTAGTCATCAGATACGCGACGTCAGAACTGCAAACCCTTATCCTGGATGTACTTCGCCGTTCGAGAGTCTTTCCCTCGCTGTCTTCGATCTTGGTGATGAAAACCGGCGTTACCCGATAGCCACCATTGGGGAAAGTCGTATATCCTGATATCAGGTTAATCGGGGTGACCTCATGGGAACCTAGAGCGGCTGAATAGTCCATAGCTTTGGAGCCGACTCCGAATCTCCTAAAAGCTTCGCTGACAGAATCAAGACCAATATCCATTGCAGCTTTAACAGCCCAGACGTTATATGAATACTGAATTGCAGTTCTCATTCTAGTGAGCCCGTTATAACCCCTGTTGAAGTTATGCGGAGTCCAGTCACCAATGGTTATGGGAGCGTCATTGATTACGGTCGAAGGAGTGTAGCCTTTCTCAACCGCGATAGTATAATATGTTGGTTTAATGGACGATCCCGGTTGCCTTTTGGCTTGTGTCATCCGGTTGAACTTGCTGTGCTCGAAGTTTCTGCCTCCGATCAAGGCTCTGACTTGTCCGGTCTTATTATCCATAAGGACCAATCCACCCTGAATGTAGTTGGTGGCGATATCGACCGCGTCTTTGGGCGTTTGAGCATAAGTATGCTTGAACCCTCTGCCGTTTTCGATGGAAGTCAGGTAAGAGTTCATCACAGAATCCGCATATACAGTTAGATCAGGATCAAGGGTCGTATAGATCTTCAAGCCACCCTCAAACAGCCTGTCCGTACCGTATTTTCTCTCGAGCTGCACCCTGATGTAATCGATAAAATAGTCATTTGAGAATCTCTGCATCATCGAAGTCCCGGCAAGGAGAGGAGCGCCGATAGCACTGTCGTATTCATCTTCTGTGATCTTTCTGGCTTTATACATCTTCTTGAGAACATCGTTACGTCTATCCAGAGTGATCTGGGGATTCTTTACCGGGTCATAGTAGTTTGGTCTTTGGATCATTCCGATCAATGTGGCAGATTCAGGGATATTCAGGTCTCTGGCATGCTTACCGAAATAGTATAGCGATGCGGTTTCCAGACCATGAACCTGGCCACCCCAGAATATCTTGTTAAAATAGATCTCCAGGATCTCGTCCTTGGTAAATGCCTGCTCGATTCTGATTGAGAGAATAACCTCTTTAATCTTACGGGAAAGCTGTTTATCCAGCGTTAGGAACATATTTCGCGCCATCTGCTGTGTGATGGTACTGGCCCCCTGAGAAAAGTCCATCCTTTGAACGTCTACGAACAAAGCTCTGATATTACCAAAGATGTCTATGCCAAAGTGATGATAAAAGCTCTTGTCTTCCGTGACGATGAGCGCGTCGATCAGGTAATCCGGGAGTTCTTTGAGCGAGACCAGTTTCCGCTTCTCGAAGGCAAACAGATATATCATCTTGCCATTACGATCATAAACTTCACTGCCTGTTCGTAGAGTAAAGTTCCTCAGTTCGCTCGTTGGGGGTAAGTCATCCTGGTAATACCAGAATATTCCCACGACCAAACCGGTCATGATGCAGCAGAATATTCCCGCGTACATCCAGAATTTGATCCACTTCTTATCTCTGAATATATTCATCGCTATAACAGCCTTATTTCATTTAATTTTTCATCCATGATCAGGGTTAAGTACCCAATAACCATTCCGCTGATCACCCCTAACAGAATAAGGATTGGTGTCAACATAAAAACTTTCCCCTGGGGTATGATCAACCAACGCACCATGACAAGTTGCGCAAGGTTGTGGCCAACAGCTCCGAGGATGCTAATACCATAGATACTGAAGCCTAAGCCTGATTTTATCGCTGAGTACATGAGTAACAGGGCAACCAATCCTCCCGATATTGAGAGTAGGGTTGCCGGGGTTATCAGGGTAAAGGTGATGATCCCGCCTATGACCGATTTTGCGATATTAACCGCGAACGCGCTCCAGAAATTACCATGGATCAGCAAATAAAGCACGATTATATTGGATAGCCCGATCCGCAGGAACGGGAAGGGGAGAAGCCTCATCACGAGGCTTTCGATGACATAAATTGTGCATGCAGTAGCGATCAGGAATCCCAGCCAGACACTTCTATGCTTCAATGCGCCGTTCATAACTACCTGTTCAGGAATTCCCGGATACTGAGATCATTCGATTTGTAAAGCTCATCGATCCCACCGAAGAACAAACACTGTCCGTCTTTCAGGAAGAGAACCCGATTGCCGATCGCTTCCAGGTCTCTCAGATCGTGGGTGATCGTGATCGAAGTGATCTGCTTCTCCCTGATGATCTTTGCCATATAGAAAAGAATCTCCCGCGAGGTCATCGGGTCGAGACCTGAGACTGGTTCGTCAAAGATGATCCACTGAGGCTCATATACCAAGGCTCTGGCGATGCCGATACGCTTCCTCATGCCACCGCTAAGCTCAGCGGGAAACATCTCACGGGTATCGGAAAGCCCCACAAGTTCAAGACAATAATCGACCCTGTTTCGGATCCAGGCGAAGTCCTTTTCGCCTCTCTCATATAATGGTAATGCCACATTTTGAAACACGGTGTAGGAATCCAGCAGTGCCGCATTCTGAAAAACCATCGCTATCTTCTGGCGGACCGCGAAAACATCACTCTCCCTCGAACGATGTATATCAACATCATCGATCAGAACCGTCCCCTGAACCGGAGTGTATAGTCCCATCAGGGTCTTGATCAGGACTGTCTTGCCAGATCCGCTCTTGCCCAGAACAATGAGGTTTTCATCATCCAACAGAGAGAAACTGATATTTGTGAGCACGGATTTTCCATCCAAGTTCAGGAATATGTCTTGTAATTGTATCATTTTTTTCTGAGCTGTAAAAGCAGCCCCAAGCCCAGACCGCTGTAGTTTGCCAGGAGGTCCCAAATCGAGACAGATCTACCCGGGATAAAGGTTTGATGAAGTTCATCCAGAGAAGCGTTTAACAGCAGAAGAGCGTAAACCAGCAGGATCGTTACACGGGGAGTCTCTTTCCCTATGCAGTTGTTTACCAGAATACCCAGTATGGCATAGATACCAAGATGTGCCAATTTGTCATAACCGAAGATCTTGATTACAGGCAGATCCTGTGAGGGTATGGAGGAAACTGCCCAGATCAATAATCCCCAAACAATTGGGACTAAGATCTTGATCCTGATATTCTTACTGAGCAAAACTCAAGATCTCCCAGGTCGTACTTGCCAGATCTTTGCTGACTTGAGCCTTGACGGCAATACCCTGATCTGCTATCCAGATCCTGATCGATGTTTCTTTGTTGAAAAGGTTGTTTGTAAACATATCAACATACGGGACTCTGGTCTTGCTCAGGGGGTTCAGGCGGATCTCATACTGGCTGGTCATGAACTGCCCGATCGGTGTTCTCAGCTTTTCCTTTCCCTTAAGCTCGAGAATAGCTTCCCATGGTACCCCATTTCCGTCGATAACGTAAGTACCGCTGCCAGGTTTGTTTTCGCAGAGATAGGCAAGAAATGAGAAAAAGTCTCTGGCTGTGGGATCTATGTCATAAGGGAATGAATCATTCTCAGTTTCACCGATCTGGATGGCTGTATTCCTCTGACGATCATATTTCGTCTCTATGTGTCCATTGGCGTTATTCTGTCTTACCTGTCGTTCATACTCCAGAGGGATGAAATCACCCGTGTATTTGACCCGGTAGTCATTGTTTATGCTGGGAAAGACTTTCGTTGTTGCCAGGGAATTGGCTTTGACCTGTATATATCTTTCTTTGAGATTTATATCCATTTTTATCTGCACAACTTTGAATCCAACTGCCTTAACGACATATTCGGCAGTGCGGGCTCCCAGTAGTGATGATAGAATAAGTGGAACTGAGATTGCGATTAGGATGCGTAAGCGCATTAATCCTCATCGGGAAGGATCTTCAACTGAACCCTTTTAATACTTTTTTCATCGCTTTCCAGCACCTCGAATACGATCTTGTCCTCCATAGTGAAGGTCTCGTTGATACTTGGAACATGGTTGAAGTTTTCCAGCAGATACTGGGCGATGTTGTCATATTCATCGGGATCGATATCAACCCCGAATTCCTGATTAAATTGTCTGATATTAAGGATTCCGCTGATAACAAAGGTGTCATCTCCGGTTTTCACGATATCAGGTGTTTCGTCATGGTCATATTCGTCCTGTATCTCTCCCACGATCTCTTCCAGAATGTCCTCAAGGGAGATGATTCCCGAAGTTCCTCCATACTCATCGACAACAACGGCGACTTGTAGCTTTTTGCTCTTGAATTGGTTAAGCAGAGTTTGGATCTTCATGTTCTCTGTCACAAACCAGACAGGACGGATAAACTCCTTTATCGAGCAGCGTTCAGGATAGATCAACAGGTCTTTTACATAGACTATACCAATGATATCGTCGATAGTTTCACGAAACACCGGGATTCTGGAATAACCCGATTCTATGATAAGTTCCTTGAGTTCTTCGAGACTTTGATTTTCCTCGACAGCCGAGATCTTTACCCTGGGAACATAGATCTCGCTGATCTCGGCCTCCTTAAAGCGAAATAGCCCAACCAGCATTTTCTTTTCATGTTCTTCGAGGCTGTTCCCCGAGCTGTCTGATTGGATCAGCTTATGGAATTCTTCTGGTGTAAACCTCTGTCCGATATGCTTATCCGGTCCGTGTTTCTTGGATACGAGTTTGCTGAAACCCTCAAGTGCCAGTACCAGCGGGAACAGGATAATCTGTATCAGCCTGACCAAGGGTGCCACTGCCGGAGCGATGACGTTCGCGGCAGAAATAGAGATGAGCTTGGGGATGATCTCCCCGAAAAGCAAGATCAAGGCAGTAGTCAGGATAACCTGGATACCGACGGCAACTGAAACATTTATCCCGGTGTGTGCGCCTGCATAGTCGATCGCGATCAGCGTTGCCAGAGAAGAAATCGCCATGTTTACGAATGTATTGCCCAACAGAAGAGTGATCAACAACTGACGGGGTTTCCTGAGCATCTTTAAGACACGTTTTGCCCCTGAAGTATCCAGATTTTCTAACTTTTTCAGCTGTAAACGTGAGAGAGAGAAGAGTGCGGTTTCAGAGCCTGAAAAAAAAGCAGACAGCACCAACAAGATGAATATTAACAGCGGTTTACCATCTTCCACTTTGGGTCACACCTCTTAGCTTAGTTATATATGATTTTTCTTTGTCTTCCATTATTTCCCGGTCTTTAGTTTTGATATGGTCATAGCCAAGCAGATGCAGAAGCGAGTGAATAAAGACTTCTTCCATCTCCTTGTCAAAACCATCAGAACCCTTTTGGTTAAATATGTAGTTTGTGTCAATGATTATATCGCAGAGGATCAATTTCGTGTCCGATCCATCCAAGCCGGGTAATGCTTCATGCGCGAAACTCAAAACGTCAGTGACGCTGTCTTTACCACGGTACAACCTGTTGAACTCACGCATCTTGTCGCTCTCACAAAAGAGCACCGATATTTCATATTGATCAGATATTTTCTCGCCATTCCAAACCATTACCGCGATCTGCTTCAAGACTTCATCCCGGATCTGATGCTCACCTTCGTTGTTGAATTCTATCTGGGGTTTATTCACTGATCTGCTCGTCAGGATAGTCAAGTCTTTTCCTGTAGATACTTTCCAAAATTGGGATCATGCTGAGTTTGGCGAGTTGAAGATCCTTCATGGTTATGGGAGAATCATCGAACTGATGCTCACGGATCAGCCTCAATACTGTCTGATCAATGATCTGAACCAGATCGTTATCACTTTGGATATTCTTGGCTTTGGTCGTTGATTCCACGATATCGGCGAGCATGACCAGCGCAGCTTCCTTGCTTTTGGGTCTGGGTCCAGGATAGGAAAAAACCTCAGGATTGGTATCAGCGTCATTCTTCTTCGCAAGCTCAAGAAAATAGCGAATGTGGCTTGTTCCATGATGTTGCATGATAATATCGATTACCGGGTGAGGGATCTTGAATTGTTCGGCAAGCTTGATTCCTTCAAGGACATGTCCGCGGATCAGCTTAGCGCTTTCTTCCGGCTTGACTCCATCATGAAAACTGCTGGAATCTTCGTTATTCTCAGTAAATATCTCAGTGTTTACCAGCTTACCAATATCGTGATAATAGCTTCCAACCCTTGCCAGAAGCGGATTCGCACCGATAGCTTCCGCAGCTCTCTCGCTCAGATTACCAACGATCAGGCTGTGATGATAGGTTCCAACAGCCTCAGTAGCCAACCGCTTCAATAGCGGATGGTCAAAATCCAGAAGCTCCAGAAGCGTCTGTTTGGTGGCAAAATGCCACTTCTTTTCATAGTAGGGGATGATCAACCCTAATCCGATGATTGATATCGTGGAGGATATAACGCTATAGCCCGTATTCGTTAGCATTGTCATTAACGGGTCGCTCTTGTAGATTCCCAGTGTGATATTCACGATTATACTGGAGAAGATCATATAGAGCCAGATATTTACGTACTCGTGGAATGCGGAATAGCGAACGGTCAGGATGATTGTCAGTAATGTAATCAGGATCAGAATCGCCGGTGTGTAGGTCTCCCAGTTTATAAATGGACTCAGGATGAGGAGATTACACATTGAGTAAAAGACCCCAAAATTTGTCCCGATTAATATCGTTG
>DAOPZE010000117.1:5876-7309 GCA_035353255.1 Candidatus Cloacimonadota bacterium | reverse complement strand
CTGCCATTAACCGTGAGACGAACCAGGTAGATACCATTAGCACAGCGAGATCCGTTGCCATCCCTGCCATCCCAACTCAGCACTTGTCTGGTTCGACCACTACCTTCCAAGGCGTGAGACCAAAGTCTCTGTCCTCTCAGATTATAAATGGAGAGCATCACCAAGCCTCTATGCTTGTCTGTTTTGGCTTGATCCAGATCGACCCTGATAAATGCCAAGGATGAAAAGGGATTTGGATATATGGTCAATTGATCATCTGGTAATTCCGGTACGACCGGATCATCTACTGTTACCCACGTCTCAGAGCCATATTCATAGCAGCCTCTATCTATTACACAGTTCCAGATCCGCCTGTTTCCCGCAAGGTCGTAGGGCAACAAACCCAAGCCGGTTGTATCGGGAGATCCCGAGTCTATACATGGAGATGCTGAAGTTAAGCTATAGGGTGGATTAATCTGTTGTTGATCTCCGTAGAAGAGTGGATCAAGATCGTTGTTGGTATCATCATAGTTTATGGTAGATCCATATGTGTGGGATATTGAGGTTTGCCCTTCGCTGAAAGAGCTATAACCTACATTAAAAATACTGGTTTCCGGCTCAGTTAAGTAGAGATTAGGCAATATCTCACGCATACAGTCATTAAAAAAGATACTATTAGTGATATTCACAGTTCCGTTGAGCATAAAAGTGTAATACCAGGAGCTGTTACCGGTTACTGTGCAATTGATGATATCGATGGTCGGATGGTTTGAACTCCCGATCACGATCATATCCCCATAGGAAACCAGATCACTAAAGAGGCAGTTAATAAACCGTATCTGATTGTGCTGAGCAGGGTATTGCATCCCTCCGACTTGCATCAGGTTACTGTCCTCATCTGTCATGACCAGATTGACAAAGCTACAATTCTCAAAATTGAGCCAGTCATCCATATGGATGGAAAACAGAGGCCATGCCCAAACCTCATCGCTTACGAAAGTATTCAAGCCGTTACGGACATCAACGTTTCGTAAAGTTCCCCGGGAGAACTTGCCGACCTCGACCATGCCGCCTTTGTCAGAAACTACGTTCTCGACAGTAACATTTTCCCACAGGCTTTGATCCAAGCTATAAAATGATAGAACCGAGTTGTTATTCGGTCGAAAATGATGAATGTGCAGATCCTTTAGCAGTATCTTTGATTCATGTTCACAGTTCATGGCGCTGCTGCCCTCAAACCAATCGCTGGTGATGCTCAGAGATTGAATGCTCCAACCCCGCTCATCGTAACTGTGAAAAACAGACGAGCTGCCGTAAGTATAATCAGAGCCGGGTGAGGGAGAGCCCTCAAGGATAGTTACGTCACTTCCGCTTCCCACGATGTTTACCCAGCTCTTGATGGCAATACTGAATATCTGCTGGTTCGATCCACGTGAATATGTTCCCGGCAGCAA
>DAOPZE010000117.1:0-5776 GCA_035353255.1 Candidatus Cloacimonadota bacterium | reverse complement strand
CAGGCATGACTGTAAACTTTAATAGAGGGATATAGTAGTTTGTACTGGCGAAAAATATGTATATATCCTGCCCCCGCGAAGCATAATTGTTGTAGATCGAGCAACGGTTTACTGGATCAAAGGTAATATGGTTCACGTCCCCGGTATTCTGTCCTATAAATAAACCACCGCCCATAGTATGCGCATAGTTTTCTGTGATCTCCACTCCGGAGAGAAACACCGTGGCTCCATTAATATCAAGACCCCCGGCTAACCCTGGCGAACTGTTTCCGTATATCATGCAATTTACTATTCTGATCTCAGCATGATCCGTGACAGCTATCCCCGGTCCCTTGGAATGCGTGAAAGACAACCCCCTGACTACCAAACCAGTCCTATGTCCGGTTCTTAAAGAACAACCCTGATTGTTACCATCGATAATAGTTGTTTCAACGTAATGATGATCATTCGTTAGAGCTTCCATACTTATTAAGCTTACTCCAGGAGTATTTAAAATAAGACGCTCATGATAGCGACCCGGATAGACAAGGACAGTATCTCCCTGAACTGATGAGTTCAAAGCTAGTTGAACCAGTGAGTAGTCTCCACTTCCATCCTGCTTCACGGTTCTGGTCACGGCGGGCAAAAAACCGGTAAACAAGATGAAAGCCAAAATCAAATATGGAAGCGACTTTCCCATCATTTCCTCAATCCTATATATCAGAGCTGATCCGGTTTACTTATTTTCAGGCATGCCAATACGGTATATTACCCGAACCTGAGTTTCGATAGTGATCTCCGGAGTGAAGAATCCGCCCGGGGCTTTGGATGGTTCCGCGTTACCGCTCGTGTTATCATACTCTGTGACTGCGTTCATCGGGCTGGGGTAGCTGCCCTTGTAGATGTAGTTGTTACCAGTGTCCCAGGGCAGATTCTCAAAAGGAGCTTCATCGATCAACTGGACGTCAGTGATGGCAACGTTGAGGATCTTGCAGATCGTTTCCCGTTGCTCGACGATTCGGTTCAGGGCAATCTCCCTTGCTTGCTGTCTTGCCTCAGACATATCCGCCAGCGAGAAGTGGATACCGCTGAGGTTTTCTGCCTTTTTGTCTGTGAGGATCAGGATCGCTTCATCGAGTTTGCTCATATCCCGTAGGGTGACGGACGTGACCAGAGTCGCGCAGTAGTCCTTTTTATCCGTGAGGAAGAAGGATGAAGAGTTCTTGCCGGAAGCGAAACTGCCTGTGGCAAAGCTCTTAGGATCGATACCAATGGCTGTGAGTTCTCCACATATATCCGCGACGGAATCTTTGGCTTTCTTAACTGCGGCACGCAGCGTCGCTCCATAACCTTTGGTATCGAAAGAAAACTCAGCCTGATCGGCTTCGACGACGACCTTGCCCGAGGCTTCCAGACAGAGATGGTGATCAGGGAATAGGACGACAGGTTTGGTCTCTTCGGCACAGAGGCCGGTGGCGATTATCAGGGCAACGATCACTAGGTAAAAGTGTTTCATAATGACTCCTTAAGGTTGGTTGGTTACTAGATCAGTCCAGTTAGTATAGAATACATTGTTTGATAAGGGTTGATGAGAATCTGTGAGGGTTTCGTGTCATTCATAGATCTGATCTCCCAATCTCAAGCGTTTCAGATAGATGAGCTCGCAGGCACCATTGCCGGTATCCGTCCTGGTGAGGCTGCTGTTCCAGTTGTTGCTTCCCTTCCCGTTTTTGATCACAGTGACTTCCACGAGGAAACCTTCCAGGCGCACCTGGCTATGCTTTTTCGCCCGGCTGAGTGCCTTGCGCAGGTTCGGAGTCGCGGGGATCAGATGATTGTTGGAAGAATGGGTCATTATATATGACACATCAATGGGAACAGAAGGATCGTATCTGAAGAGGGCATAACGGACAGCCTGCTTGAATTTGAGGTACTTAAGCTGTTGCGGAACTGCTCCCCAAACCACAGCATAATCCCAGGGGCCAAGCCAATTCATGATTCCACCGCTGTAATGCTTCTTGCTGACCAATATACCATCCAGACGATAGGAGGCTCTCGCGTTCAGCAAGATACGGTAGCCGCTGCGTTCAATGGCGGGAATATACTCTGAATTGACCATGATCTGAAGTGGATCTTTAGCAATACTCAGGCTGGCTTCCGCAACAGCTGTGCTGGATACAGGAGCAGTCAGCCAGAAGTAACCAAGATAGCTCAGCCCGATCGCGACTAGGATCGCGAAGGCTATGAGGATGCGATCAAGAGTTCTCATTAGGCTCTATCCTGATATTCATAAGATGACAGGTGCTGGATCACGATAGTATTGTCAAGCAAAGATATCCTGATCGGAGTTGTTATTCTGTGGAAGTTTTTTGATACTGATAGATTGATACTGTGGGTATATACAAAAAAGGACGGCTTGTAAAAGCCGTCCCCGTGAGTAATCAGCTGTTTAATGTCTTAAGCAAACATTGCGGCAACATCGCTGTCCGCGTCTGAAGTCACCTGCAAGCCAAAGGTGTCGATGATGACTTTCGCCACGTTCGGGGAAAGGAATCCAGGAACGGTGGGTCCTATCTTGATGTTCTTGAAGCCAAGGAAGAGGAGTGCGAGGAGAACGGCAACGGCTTTCTGCTCGTACCAACCGATGGCAAAGGAAAGCGGAAGCTTGTTCACATCGTCCAAACCAAAGGCTTCTTTGAGTTTGAGGGCGATGATGGCAAGGGAATAGGAATCATTGCATTGACCGGCGTCCAGCACACGAGGAATACCACCGATATCACCCAGAGGCAGCTTGTTGTAGCGATATTTGGCACAACCGGCTGTCAGGATCACGGTATCCATCGGAAGCTTCTGCGCGATCTCGGTAAAGACCTTGCGGCTGGGCATACGACCATCGCAACCGCCCATGACGACGAAACGCTTGATCGCTCCGGACTTCACTGCATCGACGATCTTATCGGCAATGGAGAGAACCGTGTGATGAGCAAATCCACCCACGATCGTACCGGTCTCGATCTCTTTGGGAGGCTGGCAGGTCTTGGCGATGGCGATGATCTCAGAAAAGTCCTTCTTCCCGCCTTCTTTACGTTCCGGGATGTGTTTCGCTCCGGGATATCCAGCCATTCCGGTGGTGAAGAAACGATCGAGATAGGTATTCTCTTTGCGCAGGGGAACGATGCAATTGGTCGTCATAAGAATAGGACCGTTGAAGTTCTCAAAGTCCTCAAGCTGATGCCACCACGAGCTGCCATAGTTACCCACGAAGTGCTTGTATTTCTTGAAAGCGGGATAGTAGTGCGCGGGAAGCATCTCGCTGTGGGTGTAGATATCGACGCCTGAGTCTTTGCTCTGCTCAAGCAGTTCTTCAAAGTCCTTGAGGTCATGACCGCTAACGATTATGCCGGGGTTCTTGCCCACACCCAGGTTTACTGTCGTAGGTTCAGGATTTCCGTAGGTCTCGGTATTGGCTTTGTCCAGGCAAGCCATGACCTTGACAGCATGTTCGCCGGTCTTGAGCACAAGCCCGACCAATTGATCCGCGGTGAGGTTGTCATCGAGAGTCGCGGCAAGCCCTTCCATGATGAACTTGTTCACGTCATCATCCTGATAACCAAGCATATAGGCATGCTCACCATAGGCAGAGATACCCTTGAGTCCATAGATGATCGTCTCACGCAGGGAGCGAACGTCTTCGTTTTCGGTGCGAAGTACACCGACTTTCTGGCCGAATTCATGATATTCTTCTGGTTTAAGCTGGAAAGTGACTGCTTCGGGGCAGGTCGTGCATTCGCTACCTAGGATCTCACAGAGTTCTTTCTTGCGAAGGTCTCTGAGAGTCATTGCTTCAGTCACCAGAGGTGTAAACAGTTCCTCGTCCCAATTGGCATTGGTGATCGTACGGAAGAGATTCTGCATCACGAAGATCGAATCCTGGGGATAATAGACACCCTTTTGGTTCAGTTTGACAGAGACATGCGCCAAGCCCTTGAGGGTATAGATCATCAAATCCATCATATGGCACAAGGTATCGGCTTTTCCACATACACCACGCATGGTGCAGCCTAAATTGCGTGCGGTTTCCTGACATTGATAGCAAAACATGCTCATCGGTAATCTCCTTTTATATTATGGTTTGGGAAGTTTCATGACCAAGAGACGGACAGTCTCTTCTGAGGGATTCTTGATCCCGTGAGGGATATTCTTCGGGCTTTCGATCATCGTGCCGGCAGGGCAGGATCTGCTCTCGTCGCCGATCTCAATGATGGGCTCGCCTTCCAGAATGAACATAGCGACGTTAACGGGAGTCGTATGAGTAAAGAGGGTTTTCCCCGGTTCAATGGTCATATGCACGATTTGGGCTTCGGGAAGATCATAGAGATTCCTTCCCTGAATTCCGTTCTTATTGAAGAAGGGTGTTTCTGATTCAGCGGTGCGGGTTATCATAATATCTCTCCTTGAAGCGACACTACGGTCAGCTTGACAAAGTGCAGCTTCCCGGCTTGTTCCAGCGCTCTTCGTACGATCAACTCAGTCCCGCCACAGCAGGGCACTTCCATGCGTACGATGCTGAGAGACTTCAGCTCATGCAGCCTGAAGATCTCCGCAAGTTTATCGATATAACGGTCAATATCCTTATCCAGCTTGGGGCACAGAGTGATAACGATCTTCCCTTTGAGAAACTTACGATGATAGTCTCCATAGGAATAAGGTACGCAATCAGCAGAGATCAGCAAGTCCGCGTTGTCAAAGTAATCGGCATTAGGATTGATCAGATGCAGCTGAACCGGCCATTGCCTAAGCTCTGATCCGATCTTACCAGTCGCTGTCTCTTCTGAACTATCCCGGCTGGAATTGCTGAAGCTTTTTGCCGTTCCACCCGCGCATCCACAGGCTGAGGCCTCTTCATAGCAGGGAATCTCCATCCCGTTTTCGGTCAGGTAGTCTTTAGCGATCTTCAGCAGAGTATTCTCACCATGGTCAGCCAGATGCTTCAGATGCGCCTTGACCGTATTCTCACCCTGTTTGACGATATTCGCCATGACGATACGCTCGTCGTAGGGCTCAGCTTCTCTTTCTTCGATAGTAATAGCGCCTTCGGGGCAAGTTCCGATGCAGGCTCCCAATCCGTCGCAAAACAGATCGCTGACCAGCCTTGCCTTATTGTCAATGATCTGCAGGGCTCCTTCCGGGCACCCGGTGATACAAGCTCCGCACCCTGTGCACTTGTCAGCGTCGATGGTGATGATCTGTCTCTTCATTTTCTAACCTCTATTAGTTTTATTATTGAATTCAATTGTTCCCCACCTTCGATGATGAGGTCAAAGCCATGCCCGCTCAGGTTCCATTGGGTCACGATCAGGCGCATGCTCCCCACGACCATCCTGAAGACATGTATCGGCTTCAATCCGGGATCGATCTCCCCCGCCTTCTGACCTTCGCTGATATAACCCACGACGTGATCCCTGTGTATATGCATAATGTCCTGCATATAAGTCATATAGGCATGATCACTCTTGAATAGCTCCTCGGAGAACATGACCATCGCCAGATCAGGATTCGCGGTGAAAAGCTCATAACGGTCCGTGACGAACTTCCTGATCCGCTCGACGGGACTGAGGTCTTCAGATTTGATCTGCTCGATGACCCTGCAGGAAAGCTGCTCAAAATAGCAGAGCACCATCCTCACCAATTCATGCTTACTGGGGAAATGACGGTATAAAGCAGCCTCGGTAAGCTTCAGTTTCGCGGCAAGATTCTTCGTCGTCAGCTTCTCATAACCCATCTGAGCTATGATCTC
>DAOPZE010000116.1:2039-7353 GCA_035353255.1 Candidatus Cloacimonadota bacterium | reverse complement strand
TGGCTATTCCCGCCTCGAATTTAAAGTTCCCTCCCGTGGCTTGATCGGGTGCCGGAACGAGTTTCTCACCCAAACCAGGGGTACCGGCATCATGAGCCAGTGCTTTCTAGAATACGATTTCTTCAAGGGCGAGATCCAAGGCTCCGGGCACGGTTCCATGATCGCCATGGAGACAGGTGTCGCGCTGGGCTATTCCCTGAATAACTTCCAGCCCCGGGGCGTACTCTTTATCAACCCCAACACGGAAGTGTATGCGGGAATGATCGTCGGTCAGCATGCCAAGGATAAAGACCTCGTCGTAAACGTCTGCCGGGGTAAGAAACTGACTAACAACCGTGCCGCCGGCAAGGACGACGCGATCAAGCTTATCCCCCCACGCACCTTCAGCTTGGAACAGGCTATCGAATACATCGGTGATGACGAACTCCTGGAGATCACTCCGGATAGCATCCGCATGCGGAAGAAGATCCTCGACCACACAGCCAGAAAGCGTTTCGAGATCGCTGAGTAAAGCCTGACAGAAGAGCAGAATCAATGACCTCCGCTGGAGAAAGGGATTGTTTACTTCAGCTTGAGCACCTTACCGTGAAGCACCTGTTTGCCTGATTTCAACCGGTAAAGGTACAAGCCGGCGGCAGCAGGTCTGCCTTCCTGGTCTGTCCCGTCCCACTCAAGTTGATCAGATCCCTGAGCTTCCAGAGATTTTACTTTCTGTCCCCGTAAGTTGTAGATATCCAGTTCCATGATTCCCGGTCTTCCCAGTCGATAACTGATCTTGGTAGACCCGGCAAAGGGATTTGGATAGGCTTTTACCTGTGACAGAAAACCCGGTGGGATCTCTGTGTCCGGATCAATAGCAGAAGACTGGATGCTGATGAAACTGCCCCTTATCGAGGTTAAGTAACCTTCGCTGATGGTTTGATAGTCAAAGTTATTCCAGGCAAGCATGGTTTGAGAGCTGTGTTTTGCCGCCAGGCAGTTGTGATCAGATCTTACGCTGACGTTCAGATTCTGACCAGGCTGAATGACCCCATCAGAGCTTACCTGATAAGGTTTGATATCATAGACAGGTTCATAGAAATAACTCCCGATCCGTTCAGGAACCAGGACAGTGATTGTTCCTGTGCCATGATCTATTACAGCAGCTTTTGACATCAACCAGTCACCCAGGGCAAGATATTGACCCGTAGGGCTGCATTGAATTTCCCCCTCCGCATTGATCCTTTGCAGGTAAAGACCGCATTCGTTATTATTCTGGCTATAGAATAAAGCGCTGATTCCATTATTGATATCCGCGTCGATGTAGCCCCGGTCTCCATCAGCACCGGACATGATGACGGTTCCTACTCCCCAAAGGCGAGCTCCCTGCGGTGAGATTAGTTGCGCCCGGGGTAGGGAGCTGTCGACCACAACAACCAGATTGCCATCTATCAAGCCTACTTTCCCGACATCCTGAATCGAATTAGTAGATTGCCCG
This sequence comes from Candidatus Cloacimonadota bacterium, assembly GCA_035353255.1. Taxonomy (GTDB): domain Bacteria; phylum Cloacimonadota; class Cloacimonadia; order Cloacimonadales; family Cloacimonadaceae; genus PHBP01. Next base: position 5,876 of record DAOPZE010000116.1, on the reverse strand, counting down.
GATACGATCACGCCATTCGGATCCCATCCTGCGGCGATATTTCCGCTGGGTTCCACCAATAAGGCATAGACCACCTTATAATCATAATCTGTTCCCGAGAAGGCCGCCCAGACAATGTAACGCCCACGCATATCCAGATTGTTTACACGATTGCTATAGGTATAGGTTCTGATGATCCTGCCCAGAGGTTCCCACATCAGAGTTCCGTTGCTGATTCTCTGCCCCATGATCAGATCCGCCTGAGTGTCGTTCATGCCGACCCAGGAGATGTAGAAGTCCATCCCGTCGCTACTGACGTTGACAAACCGGGCTTCCGCGCTTAGCTGCATTCCGCCCTCCGGATACAGGGGAAAGCCATTGCTGTCGATGATCTGAATATGAAGATTATAGCCTCCATTATCCTGAGTTCGATAAGCTACCAGAATCTCGTTTTGGCTGTTGGCACAGGCTTCCCATACTGAAACAGTGGACTCTCCCTGGATCAGGACTCTGCCACTTGCTTCGTAAAGTTGATTATGTTGTAAGTCGGTCTTTTGGTAACAGATGGAACTGAAGGGGTAATTACGGTAGTCGTCCCACACCTGGACAAAACCATCACTCAATGCGAGATTTGCCTTTAGTTTAGCTGAACCATAAGTATAGGTAACCATCTCTTCTTCAGCAGCGGGAAGCAGCGGGACACCGGAGGAGCTGATCACCTGACGGCGCAGGGAGATCGCGCTTCCGGCAATATTGGTCCAGATCATGGCAGCTCCGTCACCGGCTCCGTGAACCATAGGCTGCTGAGTGCTTCCGTTTGAACTCACTAAAAGACCGGTATCTCCGAAGGCAAGACTGCCGTCAGCGTTGAATTTCTGCAGCCTGACATCTCTGAGCCCGGCAGTGGAGCCATAGACACACCAACCATACCAGCAATTGCCTGCTGCATCTATAGTAAACCCGGTGAATCCTGTATTATAAGAGGACAACTGCTGAACAGACATTTGAGCCCAGATAGCAGTAAAATCTGAGCTGAACTTCTGCACCCGGAATTCATAAGTATTATTGGATATATACGCCTGGCAACCCACGTAGATCGTTCCGTCAGGGCATTCTCTCAAAGTCCCGGAACTGCCGTTGAAAGGCTGCTCCACCCCACCGGGAAGCAATATGTTGCCTTGGTTATCCACTTTGTTGAACCTGATGCGGGGCCCATTATTAGATACGATCTGATGCAGAATATAATTCCCGTCCAGACTCCTGTTAATGGCAAAGTGGCTGTTAACGAAGTCGGCATCGGTGATCAGAGGATCGCTGCCGATGAGGTTTCCATCAATACCCACGCGTATTACGTGATTGATGTAGTCCATCCCGGCCAGCTGCTTCAGCGAGTTTAGGATAATGCCTCCGGCTCCATCAGATAAGACCCTGCTGATATGGATCACGTCATTATTGGTCACAAGCGCCAGTCCGTTCATCTGCCAGAGATTCTGACCCTGGGTGTCAAGATTGGCACCCCAAAGTGAGTGGTTGAATGTTTCATTATAACTTTGGGCTACTAGATAGGCTCCTCCTATAGAATTGTCAACCAGAGAAAACACCTTGATATCCATTGTGGTATCAAACACCATATTCCCACTTTGTGACCACTGAATTGAGCCCTGTGCATCCAGTTTCTGAGCCCGAACACTGTATCCTTGAATGCTGATCTCGATCCACGCGACCACATAGGAATTATCGCTACCCACTACTATTTTGGGGTATCTGATCGCGTTCTCGCTGACTACCACCTGCGCGGGTGTTGCCCACAGAGGATCGCCAGCACCGGAGAAAAGTGCCGCGTGCAGGACATTGGTGCTCTGCTGTGTGTCCACATAAACCGTGATAAACCCGCCCCCTGAAGTCTCCGCGTAAGCACCCTCGTAATTGATATCGTTAGCCTTACGGATATCGACAGTGCTCTGAGCAATGAGATAGCCCATCAGAGTGAGCAGTACTGCAAACAGAATAATCCTCTTCATTGTGACTCCTGTACAGTAAAGACTTATATTGCTAAGGGAACTCCCCTCAATATATTGTCAAGAAATATCTAAATATATCCTTAGTTTATCTACTCTTACGATTTCGTCTTTTCCAAGCTTCCCTTCGATGGGCGCAGAGATCTCTCAAACTCTGCTGATCTTGCGGTAGGTGATACGCTTGGGCACAAGCTCGGTGATTCCCAGGCGCTTGAGTTTATCCTCTTCATAGTCGCTGAAATTCCCTTCGTACCACTTGACTTTGCTGTCTCCCTCAAACGCCAGGATATGTGTGCAGACCCGATCCAGGAAATAGCGGTCATGACTGATGACCACGGCGCAGCCGGCGAAATCCAGCAGAGCTTCTTCCAGAGCATGAATGGTATAGACGTCCAGATCGTTCGTAGGCTCGTCGAGGAGGAGGACGTTCCCGCCAACCTGTAAAGTCAGGGCGAGATACGCGCGGTTCTTTTCCCCGCCACTCATGATGTTCACCGGCTTGATGTGTTCTTTGGAGGAGAAATTGAACTTGCTGATATACTCCCGCACGTTCATTTCCCGATCGCCGACCTTCATGACGTCCCTGCCTTCCCCGATCAATTCCAGAAGGGTCTTATCCTGATTCATCACTCTTGCCTGATCCACATAGGAAAGCCTGACTGTCTCCCCGATGGCAAACTCGCCATTATCCGGCTCAGTGATCCCCGTGATCATGTTAAAAAGCGTGGTTTTCCCCGCGCCGTTCGGCCCGATCACTCCGATGATCCCACCCGCCGGCAGGTCAAAACTCAGGTCTTCATAGAGAAGTTTATCCTCATAGCCCTTGGAGACTCCGATCGCCTGAATGACCTTGGTTCCGAGGCGTTGCCCCCGCGGGATCATGATCTGCTCCGTGGCGTTGTCGCGTTTGTATTCTTCGGAAGCCATCTTGTCGTAATTGGCGATCCTGGCTTTGCTCTTTGCCTGACGCGCTTTGGGACTGCTTCTGATCCATTCCAGTTCCTCAGCGAGTGCTTTCTGGCGTTTACTTTCGGATTTGGCTTCATTGGCAAGGGCATTCTGTTTTTGCTCCAGCCAGGAGGAATAATTTCCCTTGAAGGGGATCCCCTCACCCCGATCCAGCTCCAGGATCCACTGCGCGACGTTATCCAGGAAGTAGCGGTCGTGCGTCACGGCAATGACGGTACCCTTATAGTTCTTCAAGTGATGCTCCAGCCAGAGGATCAGCTCGGCGTCCAGATGGTTCGTCGGCTCGTCCAGAAGCAGGATATCCGGCTCTTGCAGGAGCAAGCGGCACAGGGCGACACGTCTGCGTTCACCTCCGGATATGACGTTTACCTTCAGGTGAGCGGGAGGACAGCGCAGGGCGTCCATCGCCAGTTCCAACCGGCTGTCCAGATCCCAGGCATTACAGGCATCCAGCTTGTCCTGAACCTTTCCCTGCTCCTCCAGAAGCTTGTTCATCGCCTCGTCATCCATCGACTCGGCAAATTGCATGTTTATCTCTTCATAGCGGGCAAGCAGGCTTAGTGCTTCGGCAACTCCCTCCTGAACGATCTCCAGAACCGTCTTGTCGTCATTGACCAGCGGATCCTGCTCCAGATAACCGATCGTGTAGCCCCTGGTCATCGCCACTGAACCCAGAAAGTCGTTGTCCAGCCCCGCCATGATCTTCAGCAAGGTGCTTTTTCCTGAGCCGTTCAAGCCCACAACCCCGATCTTCGCGCCATAATAATAGCCCAGATAGATGTCCTTGAGGATCTGCCGGTTGCCATCCACGACCTTGCCGATCCCGCTCATTGTATATATTATCTTGTTGTCTTCCATTATCTTCCTCTGT
>DAOPZE010000116.1:0-1939 GCA_035353255.1 Candidatus Cloacimonadota bacterium | reverse complement strand
GATTTTCCTTGACTAAGTATTGCCAATCTATATCTTAGCCACTAGTAAAAAAAGGAGGTTCCACATATGGAACAATATCCAAATTACAATCAGCCTCCGCAGCAGCAGCCGTCTATGCATTCCGGATATGGCGCGCCGATCATGACTGTGGGAAACTGGGTCGTAACGATTCTTCTCATGTGTATCCCTCTCGTAAATCTCATCATGCTCATCGTGTGGGCTTCGAGTTCTTCCGAAAATCCCAATCGTAAAAACTGGGCGATCGCGTATCTCATTTTCATGGCTATCGGGATCGTGTTCTGGATCATCGCCTGGGGCGCAATTGCCGGAATGATCACTGGTGTAGTCAACAGTATGAATTGATTCGGCATCTATTTAACTTAGTTTCATTTCGACCGGTCCGCACTGGGCCGGTTTTTCTTTTGGACTATAAGGCTATATACAAGGAGACGGATGAACACAGAGATACGGAGACACAGAGGCACAAAGATCTGTCTGCTTAGAAAAGAACTAAAAAAGAGTAGTTGCGGCGACATTCTGTCGCCAGACAGCCACATAAAAACTAACAAGATAAGTAAAGTATGAAACATGATCAGAGTAAATCTTCGTGCCACTGTCGATAGGGCTGCCAAAATCTGTTCGGCAGTGGCAGCCAAGCTGCCAGTAACTGACCATCCAGGCTCTAACTAGTGGAACCATCCTGGTTCTACAACTATATCAATACGATTTAGGCTCTTGAGCGACAGGATGTCGCTGCTACTTTGGTGGCTCGAGGAAGTCTCAGCAACAACTATAAACAAGCGAGCAAGCTCGCTGTGGCAAACGGAATTTGCCACCCCTGAGGGGAGAACTGAACTCCGAACTGAGCGCTGAACCTACTTGTACATCTCCTGGTACTGCTGCTTCAGTAGTGGTCTGATCTGCGCTTTGGGGATTTCCAGGCAAGGGAAACCTTCCGCATAACAACCGCCTTCGTATATCACTTCCATGCCTGTTTCAGTTAGGGCACACGCTAAAGGATTCAGAATATAGTTCCGGTCATGCTCCCATCCCTCATAATCTGGCTGAACGAAATTCGTCAGCAGAAATTGCTGAAACTGCTGTTGAGATTCCGGTGCCAGTAGATTTTTCCAATCGATCTTTCTACCCAGATTATCAAACATCATATAGCTTGGGACGCTGTAGCCATGCGCTCCACCAGAATAACCATACTCATTAGTACTTAGCGTGATCATTTCCCCGGTATAACTGATCCTAATCCCTATCGACCACTCTATTCCAAGCTCATAGTCTTCTTGATTCTGCGCCCAGGCTTTGAGCTTGTCCTTCGCCAGCAAATGGTAGTCCGAATAGCTCGTTTTCTCACCATCCGGGCCTGTATATGCCGTGTTGATCAGATCATAGACATAGCGGTTGATTGCTTGTGACAGAGGATCGTCCCCCTCAAAAACAGGATAGTCCAGATAAATAGAGAATCCTGCACCATTATCCAAACTCTTTTCTTCAATTACCGTCTCCAGGCGATACACCAAGCCTGTGGCAGTTGTATCCCTCTGAACCGGGATATCCTCAGCGATCAGTAAATATACCGAAACAAGAATCAGCAGAAACAGTAGTGTCTTTTTCATAGTTATACTCCTTGTTTTGTGATAGAGATGAACTAGATGTGTTTGGTAATGCTTCGCACAGTATCATTAATCATTTGAACCACTACTCACATACTTATCGGTCACTTGATTATTGTGATTTTCCCCGTTTTGTGATAAGCTCCGGACTCAACCTTGACCAAGTAGATCCCCGATGCCAGTTCGCGGTTGAACTGGTCATGACAGTCATAAACTGTGGAATAGAACTCACCCTGGTCATTGCCTGGCTTGCCCTCAAGTTTATTCGTCCCGGCAATGCCCTTAGATGCCTTCAATGTTTTGACTTTCTGCCC
>DAOPZE010000115.1:0-7539 GCA_035353255.1 Candidatus Cloacimonadota bacterium | reverse complement strand
GGGGCTTATCATTTCTGTACATTTTATTTGCAGGCGACAGGATGTCGCCTCTACATTTTCATGCTATCCCCTCTCTATCATCTTACGTCGTGACGTAAGATGATAGAGAGGGGATAGCCGGATGATAGGGTGTGAGCGATGTGGATCTCAGAGCATCGTAGATCATCCAAGCATGGAGTTCAAAGAGCTGTAGATTGTCCAAGCATGGAGTTCAAAGCGCCGTAGATAGCCTTGGAATGGTATCTTGTCTTGAAAGGCGATTTGGACTTCATTGCGGAGGTTGCGGCATATCCAGGGCATAGCCATGAACCGGTGCTGCACGTTTTGAAGTCCGGGACGGCGCATAGATCATCTATCAGCGTGAAGATCTGCCAGCCGTCCTGAACTCCAAACTCAGATATACTCTCTACTCAATTTGCATCGGATAAAAGAAAACCCCGCGACGCGGGGTTTTCTGATTTCACTCATACAGATGTTTTTCATCTGTTCGAGGCTTTATGCAGTCTATTTTATCATCAGCATTTTGATGGTCTTTTTATATCCCCGGGTTTCGGCACGGCAGAAATACACTCCGGAAGACACCGGACGTCCTGCTTCATCGGTTCCCTCCCAACGGAATAAATGCTGTCCAGCCTCGAGGTTACCGCTTGCCAGAGTCTTGACCAGCTGTCCTTTGAGGTTGAAGATCTTTATCTGGACGGTTCCGGCTTTAGCCAGATCCAAGGGGATCACCGTGGATGGGTTAAAGGGATTGGGGTAGTTTGCATGCATGACATTCATGGGTACCGCGAGCGGATCATCATTGGGCACGGGAGGCAGGATCACCAGTTCCAGGGTGTCTGAAGGTGCCCCTTCTCCGGGAGCGTAAACAGGACGCACGAAGTATGAATAATGACCGGTTAGGAACTGCGCTTCACTGTAGTCCGTTGTCTCGATCTGCCCGATAGGTTCCGCTACGCCGGGTCCGATCTTCCTATAGACGACATACTGCGTCACGGGATATGCCGGTGCCTCAGGAGCGTTCCAGCTCAGAGTAACCAGTGATTCTTCCTCGTCATGACTGAGGGTGAAATTTGTCACGGGTGGCAGATCAGTCAGCGAGAAATCATGCACGTAATCCAGCACATCATCGGTAATGATGAAGATGGGCGAAGTTTCAGTCACGTGGTACGGCAGGCTGGCGGTGGCTGTATATGTCCCTGCGGGCAGGTGGAGGATATAATTCCCCTCAGCGTTGGGACTTACAGAGATAGGGGCGGTGGCAAAAGGCGCTGTCACTCTCGCCGAAGAAGGATCTCCACCCTCGGAAAGGCTTACATTTCCGCTGATGACACCCGATCTGACCGCGAATCCCGAAACCATGATGTCATCGAGGAACCAGCCAAAACCGGTGACCGATCCGTCAGAGGTAAAGTGCCAGCGGATCAGGATCTGGCTGTTCGCGTAGGGAGACAGATCAAACGTGACTTTAGCCCAGGTTCCGATAGTTCCCGTGAAACCTGGTTCGTTCATGGAATATACGCTGTTGGCATAGGTTCCGCCGGAACTTGGGTTGATCACGATCCAGCTGGTTCCGTTGTTTGGCGATATGGAAACGTTGCCACCGTCGAAGTTCCCCTGGCAATACATCTGATGCCAGAAGGAAAGCTCAGCTCCGGTTCCGATCGTGACAGGCTGCGTCGTAAGATAGAAGTTCGCGCCATTGCTGTATTGCCCAGCAAGTCCGGTCGCCCAGACCTTGCTGCCGGAATGAGCCTGTGTCTGCCCGGGCGTACCCCAGTTCCAGCCATTCAGAGGTACCAAGCCTCCATTGCCGTCTTCGAGGTCTGTACTCATGCCCATTTCGCCACAGCCCAGAGCGAATTGCGCAGAGACCTGCGGAACGTTCAGGGAAGTGAGATTGAAGCTCAGCGGGATCGTGCTGTTCTGAGGGGTGGAGGGGCTCATGGAGATCTGATAGACGAACTGCGAGATCTCTTTACCCTCCAGATCGGCAAGCCCGATCGTGGAATTGGAGATGGTCAGATAATTGCTTGTCGTGGATAGAACTCCCTGAAGTTGTCTGACCGCCACCTCAGAGGGATTGTGCACATTCACGATCAGCAGCAGATCTTCACCGGGATCGGCATAGCCATTATTGTTCCCCCCGACATCGTTCAGGAAGAATGAGTCATATCTGACGCCGGCTTTGGTGACTGGGACGCCGAAGCTGTAGTTCCATGAATTCCCGTTGGAAGTGATCGCCAGGGAGAACTGGACAATGTGCCCATCGGGGCAGCCGGGCGAAATAGTGATATCAAAGGCGTCCAGATTGATCCCGTGGCTGTGACCGGCAATCGGATGATAGTCCGAATCGTTATTCGAGATCGTCACATACGGGTCATAACTGGATAGATTCGCCTGAATTCCGCTAGCAGTGTGATTCCCCAGGTTCTGGACAATGACGCCCAGTCCGATCGTTTCGCCGGGCTCGGCGATTTGGTTGTTTCCGTCATTGATGACGGTTTCGCCGAAAACCAGCCAAGCTGCATCATAATAGACCGGCTTATTCGTAAGATATAAGGCGCGTCCATTACCCAAAGGTGACGCTGCCGTGGGATAGGTATTCATGAATGAGTACTCCAGCCCGTCGAGCTGATCCGCGCTTTCGATCCCGATGGAGGAGAAATTCCCGTGGCTTTGATTGGAAGCTCCGGAATCGACATTATTGAAGGTATGATACTGGATCTTGATCGGACCGTCACCGTAACTCGTGGGGTAGAACGCCGGATCGTAGAGGATGACCTGGAAAGTCTCCGCATAGTTGCTATTGTAACCGTTCAGCATTTGGTACCATTCGATCACAAACTGGTGATTATCCGCGTCAAAATGAGTATAGATTCCGCTTCCGGGACCCGTCGCAAGGTCATCCCAAAATGCCGCTACCATGGGAGCAGGTCCCAATGGGCCGGGAAGCCGGTAGTTGCGGAACTCGCAGTTTTCGGTGACGCCGAAGACGATAAAACCATTTGAGCAGACTGTGATCTGCTGATAGTCCCGGCCGTAGAACTTGAAACTGAAGGGCAGATCAACCGTATCCAGGGAAGCTGAGCTCAAGTCATCACCTTCGCCGGCTGCCTCAGGATCGTTGATGTTCATGGCATTACCGCTTCCACCTTCCGCGGGAGCGATCCCTATCCAGTTATAAGATGGACATTCGTCGTAGGAAGTATCCGTATCGTCATAGATCACATAGCCATGCCTGTCCGGTCCCAGGGGATCGTTGACGGTCACGGTGCCGACAGTAAGCGAAAATTCCAGCCACTGCAGGAAACCGGCAGGATTGGAAAGTTTGAGCCGCAGCGGGATCACCATCCCGGGTAGGAGAGAATCTCTGCCATGCAGAATATAGCTATCCGTCACCGTGGTGCCAAGTGCGTTCGGTATGATGCTACCATAGGTGCCGAGACTATCCACGACGGCAACAAGATCGTTTCCGCTAAAAAGCTCTCCCGTAAGGTCAGTCACTGCTAATTGACCGATATTCCTCAGAGTCACACTGAAGGGAGTTGTCTCCCCGGGATCGAGGATCGAATCTCCGCCTCCGGTGATCTGGCATGACTCATAGCTCAGCTGGGCATCGGTCACCGATATATAATCATTGAGGGCATAAACGTTTTGCTCGCCGTCAGTCAGGCGAACCGAGAATCTGAGGAGAGAATTGTTTGGAACCTCGGGTGAGATCTGGATCGAGACAGGCGTCAAGCAGGCTGCGCTTGCTCCGGCAAGAATGCCGGGGAAAGCGATGAGTGAATCCGCTATAGTGATCAAGGGATCATTGCAACTGATGTAGCCCGTTGTCGCGCCGATCAAGTTAGCCGAAGTGTTTCGGAGGGTAAAGAGGATTTCCGGAGTCTCTCCCGGGTTGGCAATGCCATTGCCGTTGCCCGAGGACGTTCCCTGGTTATCGTCATCGATAAGAGGAATGCCTGCCAGCAGCGATCCACCCGCTACAGAGATCGTCTGTTGCAGAGGCTTGAAATCATGTTTCGATACCGTGATGATCAGGGTTCCGCCCGTCACTTCCTCACTGAAGGGCAGATAAACATTACCGGCAGCGTCAGTATAGCCTCTGCTGATGATCTGCGCAGAAGAATCCATCATATGAGTCACCGTCACGCAGGCGTCTTCAATAGGATATCCAGCCTGATCCGTCACGATGTATTCCAGATTCCCTGTCCCGCTGAAAACTGCTCCGGGGGCAAGGCTGGCAAATGATCTGGGAACTGTGGTATAAACTTCCATGCTGGGATCGCCCATCAGGTTGCACCATTGGTTGAAGGACACGCACATGGTGGGATTACTGATGGCGTATAAGCGGGAGAAATTCAGCTTGCTGTAGAGTAAAGCTTCGCCCATGGTGCGCATTCCCTCTGCGAAGATGCCGGAAAAAACCCCTCCGCTCAATGCGTTGTTTGGCATGGTCGCTGTTCCGGCAGACCACATCCCGATGGCTGTGACCGCGCCTTTGGGTGAAGCGGAACTGCCCACGCGGATAAAAAGCTCCGTCGTGCCTGTCGCGTCATAATTACCCGTGTTACAGGTGATGATCACGGCATGGCAAAGCTTGTTTATGTTGTAGAGATTGGTGTCGCTGACCGACCAGCCGCTCATTCCTGCATACCCACGATAGTTAAAGAAACCCACTCCCTGATTGATTGCCGCGTTCATGGCAGACGGTGAGGGAGAATTCTGATTCAGCATCGTGTAAGTATAACTGGGATTCACCGGCAGGCTGATGTCTCTGATATAATAGGAGAGATTCTCCACCGAGATACCGCTGTATAGGGTATCGGAAGTGAGCAGCATGCGATTCAGCCACTGAGCGTTATCGAGATTCATATTCTTTTCGTAGGCATAGATCTTAGCGAGGATCACATCGAGCTGAGCTGTGTTTTCAGCTGATATCCTGCCGAGAACGACGTCACCCAGAAGATCATTCCCTGCCAGCATCTGGTAAGGGTAGTCCCCGAAACCTTCCGCATACCATGCGGGTACGGCAAATGAGCCTGTCACGTCGCCGATGATGATCAGAAAATCGAAGCGGGTTTGGGGGTTGTCGTACAACCCTTGTAGATATGCTTTGATCGCGGTGTTTGAGGATCCGGCAACCGCCGTGGAGATAAGGCTTACTTCCGCTCCTTTCTGTCTTTTCCACAGAGCGAAGTTGTTCAACTGAGACTGGAAGATCGGATCGTTGTACGCGCCGTAGAGCATCACGATCCTCGGAGGAGTATGCAGGTTCAGATTGTTCCTGTAATCCTGATAATTCAGGATCTGCGAGGCATATATCGTATCGAACCCGGCAGAGATGCTTTGGGAACCGGAAAGCTCATTGATGCCGGGATCAGGTGAGAAACTGACCCGCAGGATGATCTGGTCATGGATCGTCATCTCATGAGAATTCGCGTCCCAGATAAAGGGATTGACCTGGATCTGGATAACCCGCAGGTCACGCATGATCTGAGGTTCTCCCCAGTTCAGGACTTCCCGGGGCAAGCTCTTGTTTCCGCTGTAGTATTCCGTATCGAGAGAAAATCCCTTATCCTGTGAATCTTCATTCTGGACGGGATAAGGAAGTATCCCTGAGCGAACGGTTGAATGGGAATCGACAAGCTCGACGCGTGCGCTCCCCGTGAAGGGTATCGCGATCATTGTGGAAAGAACCGGCAATTCCGGCAACCCGATATCTGATAAATATGCAGCATCCTGGATCGTGAACTTTTGATAGCCGGTACCCCCACGGTCTTCCTGAGTCATTTTGTACGAGGGCAGATCAAATCTGATGTCCATGCTACCGGCAGTTCGGGATATTATACTAAAGTCTTTGGTTTGGGGCTGCACTTCCGCAAACAGCGAGGCAGAGATCAGCATCGCTATTAGCAGCAACAGGTGCAGTAGAAAAATCTTTCTCATTCGGGTCTCCAGTTCGGTTTTATGTTCTCTCTCATGAATTATAATCTTGTGGCGAGCTTGTCATTCGATCCCAAGCTGCTGCCAGGGCAATCTCTGAATTGCTACAATACTTCCCCAGCCTGATCGACCGGGTCTCTGGGGCTAGTGGCATCCGGCTCGTTTGAGCCGGATGCCGTGGAGATTTCGTATGGATTTCTGATCTTATTTCCTAAGGGTCATGCGGTTGGTACGCTGATACTTGCCGGCTCTCAATCTGTATTGATAGATTCCGCTGCCGACTTCCTTGCCTTGATCGTCCTTACCATCCCAGACGACGCTGTAGCTTCCAGGTGCTTTGGATTCATTCACCAGGCGACGCACAAGCTGTCCTTTCAGATTGTAGATATCGAGATGCGTATCAGTGGCATCCTTGATCTCGAAGCTGATCACCGTCTCCGGATTGAACGGATTGGGGTAGTTCCCCAGAAGTCTGGTCATCGCGACCTGAACATCATCATCGTTGCCAACTGTGGTGATCATCAGATCCAGTTGGGTGGTCTGACCTACCACAACCTGTATGTTGTATTGAGTCAAGAGGTAGTATCCATTCATGGAGCAGGTCACGGTATATGTTCCTCCGGGTAAATGGAGGGTGTATGATCCGTCAGCGGCTGTTATCGTCGTGTAAGTTCCGGCGGTAATTGTAGCTCCGGAAACCGGATTCATCTGTGCGTTACGGACGATTCCCGTCAGTACTCCGGTCGTTTCCAGAGCGTTAGAAATTGCTGGACTGGAAAGCAGATCATTGGTATAGACGCATTTCACAGCCCACTTGTAGAAACCTTGAGCCAGACTGCTCCAGCCGGTATCGGCAAAACGCTGCAGAGTAATCGTTCCCGGAGTAAGGAGGGTCCAGGCAGCTTCATTCTGCTCCTGACCCTGCTCGAGCCGCCATACCTTGTAGCCCAGCAATGCTCTGACGGTGCCTTCCTGGCCCGGAGCCAGCCAAATGATATCGACAGCGGTATGGTTGTTGATCGGTGTGGCGCTTACATTGGTCGGTGAACTGGTGATCTCGTTGAGGACTATGTCTCCGAGATCGTAGTCTGTGGTCCCAATGTTTAAAGAGCCGGTTCGGGGTTGGTATCCCGGAGCGGAAGCCACATACTCGTATGTGTGACCCGCAAACACTCCCGCGACGCTGAAGTCTCCCATAGCATCGGTCGTGGCTTGATATCCCTGATAACCGGAAAGCACGATCTGCGCTCCGGCTAAACCCAGAGAGGGATTGTCGCTCCCCACCAGAGTACCGGTCACCACGATCGTCGGAGTCGGTGTCATGGTAATATCCAGGATATTCGGGTTGTTTTCCAGAACCGTCACGTACTGGGTCTGATCATCAAAACCCAAAGCTGTGGCGTTCACCGTATAGTCTCTGGCGAAAAGATTGATAAAGCTGTACTGGCCGCTGGCGTCGGTCGTCGTCTGAGGCCCATTCAACAGGTTGATCGTGACGTTGGCAAGCGGTTGGTTTTCGGTGTTTCTGACTATCCCGCTCAGGTTGCCTGCGCCACCGGGTGTGATAAAGAAGCCAGTTTTGGGGAA
>DAOPZE010000114.1:0-7586 GCA_035353255.1 Candidatus Cloacimonadota bacterium | reverse complement strand
CTCTCTATCATCTTACGTCATGACGTAAGATGATAGAGAGAGGATAGGGATTTGATGGGGAGGAATCACTGAGACACGGAGGTTTAACAAAATAAAGATCAAAAAGAGTAAAAGAGCTTAAGAGGAAAGAAATGCGAGGGTAGTGGTGGCGATATCCTGTGTCTTTGTGAGTCTGGAGTTCAAACCTGAGTTTGGAGTTCAAGACGGTTGGGTGATCTTCACGACGATAACTAATCTCAGCGTCGTCTTGGACTTCAAGACGTGCAGCATCGGTTAATAGCTAAGCTACAGATACACAGGCAGGTGTCGCCTTGAAGTCCAAGCCGCCCTTCAAGAATAGTGCTCAGCCTAGAGAATGGCTACGGCGGTTGAACTCCAGGCTTAGATTACGGCTTGAACTCCAGGCTTAAAAAAAAGGCGGGAGCAAGCTCCCGCCTTCACATCTGTCTTGAGGGCCGATCTAGTCTTTATTATTGGTGAAGGGGATCACCGGTTCTGGTTTACTACGGTTATTCAATACAGGCTGGGAAAGAAGGTTCTTCCCCCCGCTTGCCTGGTTTCGATAAGAACTAACCGCAACGACTTTGTAGAACTTCTTTGCTGCGGAACTAGGTGTGAAGCTGGTCGTCCAAACCACAGTTTCGGGTGTGCTAGGCCAGGTAAATGGATCATCTGAGCTGTAGATCCGATAGGCATAAGCACCGGGAACGGCAGTCCAGCTGAGGCTTAAGGCTGTTCCGTTGTAGGTCGCGTTGACTACAGGAGCCGCGAGAGTGACAGGCGTCGCCCCTGTGACCATGAAGGCCGTGACCGGGATGTAGCTAGACAGAGTTGACGCTGTCGCTGCAATTCCTGGATTGGTCGGATCGAATGTTTCCGAATCGCTGTAAACATAGCGGGTGCGGTTTAGATCGTATTGCGGAACCGAATAGTAGAACAAGTTTGTATTCGCATAGTACACTGTGTCTATGGGACGGTTAACGCGCAAGGCGAAATTACCGCCGGTATAGGCGATCGGGGTACTAAACGGAATATAAACGGCGTTGCTACCGATGGGAAAATCCACAGTTCCGTTGAAGACAAGAGTGTATCCGGTGAAATCCAGCCAGGAAGCACTCACGTCCGTGCTGGTCGTGTTCTTGGCATAGATCTTGACCGGCATGCCAGTCAGGGTCTGAGTGAAGTTGTTGAAGTAAGCTACGCCCTGGATAGTTCCGGAGGTCATCTGCATTTCTCTGGGAGTGTAGATCGTCTCAGACACGCTGTTCTTCCAATAGAAATTGAGGGGTATGTTATTGGTTGTCACAGTGCTGAGCGGATCACCGACTACCGGCGTGTAGGAATCTGCGGGGTACACGTAGAAGAGTCTGGGCGTTGTTTCGTTGTTACCGGCATAACCATCTCCGGTGACCTCAACTTCACCACAGAGGTTGTAAACTCCCGGGGCAGTCGGGATCCAGTTTACCTGGTACTCCAGGGTTGCTTCCGGTGCGATCGGGGTCATCCCGCTGACTGTGGCTAGTCTGTCATCGCCATATCTCTTCAGATGAACATTCAGGGAAGTCTGAGTCGCAGAACCATTGTTATAGATCGTGACGTAGAAGGCATAGGAGCTTCCCACATAGCCATAAGCAGGCGCCAGAAGTTTCGTGGCTGCAAGATCGGTCGCCAATATCTGGTTGAAGGATATTGTATCAAGATACATGTAAGCGTACGAAGATGTGCTTGTCATCTTGAAGGCGATATACTGATCCGTTCCGGCATAGCTGTTGAAGCTCTGGACATACTCAGCGTAGGTCGAAGTGGGGGTTATGGTTGCGAATTGAGTGAAGGTCGCAGCATTGGTGGGATCACTCATTGTGCCAATCGCGAGATTGGAGGAGTAAGAATACCAGGCTGCCCAGTATTTCAGTTTCACATGCTGGATTCCTACAGCGATCCTGGGTGAAACGAGCATAAGGGTAGCTGCAATATCTCCTGAATTGTAGAACGATACATGGTTGGGGGTTGAATTGGGTGATGAAGTGGTTGTCTGCACATATCCCGTTGAGGTCGTTGATACGATCTTGCTCCAGCCATAGGGTAAGGTGGGAATCGTCACGGAATCGAAGTTCTCCGTTCTAGGTAACGAGGTATAGGCAGGATCGGGCAGAGTTGTGAAGCTCCAGACCTGGAAGGCAGGATCTTCAATATCGGGCGTACCATAGACGTTGTTAGCAGGCAGAACCGCCCAATACCAAGTCGCGTTGAAACCGAGATCTATACCGGTCTGGGGCGTGAGTACATAGCTGGGGTTGGTCGATTCATCGTAGTATGTATATCCCTCAGTGATATTCTCACGTGAGGTCGATACGTATATCTGGTAGTAGTTGGTCAATCCTCCACCGGTAGATGCGTTCCAGGTCAGAGTCGTGGCAAAGGGATTCACTCCGGGAGTTCCGTCAACAGGAGTCGCGAGGGTCACGTGGTTCGGAGGAAGAGCCAAAAGCTGATTCACATGGATATCGTCGATGAAGATGTTATTGCCGTAAAAGCTGAAAGCTTCAAAGATAAAATATCCGGAACCTGTGCTTCCTGAAGGTAAAGAGAATGTGTAATCATACCAGCCGGTCGTGGTGACGACAGGTGCCATCGCCTGATCACGATAGATCGTTCCCAGGAGAGTCGCGCCGGTGAGGTTGTTCTGGGTGTTGTAATGAACCCGAACGCCTTCAACATAACCGGGATATCCGGGATCACGATACATCTTGAAAGTGACGTTATACTGATCGTTGACGAATCCCAGGGGTGGGGTTGCCAAAATACCCTGAGTGCCGGAGGAAAGGCTAAAGGAATTGTATCTCGCCATAGCTGTTCCGACTGCGGGAGAGCAAGTCGGGGATGTTCCGGAAGTCTGGCGATCCCAGATACCCGGGGTTCCGCTTCCGGCAGTTTTAACGTTGGTCCAGCCGAGAGGCGGGAAGGTCGTATCCTCAAACCCTTCGATAAAGGGGAATACGTAGATCGTCGGGTCATAGCAACTTCCGCTGAGGTTGACAGTCGTTACTGCCCGGCTATCTGTAATTGTGACGGTTCCTGCGTGGGTTCCGACGGCTGTAGGGGCATATCGGACTGTAAAGAAAGCGCTTTGACCGGCCAGCAATGAGACGGGGGCAGGATTGACGGTTAAGCTATAGTATGTTCCTGCACAGACGATGCTGCTGATCGTCAAAGTTCCGCCACCGGTGTTTGTGATGGTGAATTGCTTGGTGTCGGTCGTATTGATCACTTTCTGCCCGAAGTCCCAACTCGTGGGCGTAAGTGTAAAGATCGGGGAAGCAGGAGTTTGGCGGACAACGACATTGTCCACATAGATATTGTTGTCACCACCTGATACGGTAGATTCACCGTAGAAGGCGATATATTTGGTCCCGCTATAGGCGTTCAGCGCGAGAACCTGAGCTGAACCTATGGCGGGGATGTTATCGTAAATATAGCTGGATCCGGAATTGTTCCACTCTCGTAGAAGGGTTGCGCCTGTCATGGAGGGATTATCCGCGATATAGACGGCGAATTTGTCGTCTGCCTGTCCTCCGGGAGTGGGGGCTGCAGTTCCGCTATAGGTGGTAAGAGCGACATCGAAATCCAATTCGTAGTTACCCACGGGGATAGCGATGGGAGGAGTCAGGAGCCAATGTTTAGTTGTTGTTGACCAAACATTCAACCTGGCAGACATGTTCTGGGGAGTAGTGACGACGTTACCGAAGTCATCCTGTACCCAAGTCGAACCGGTGGTCAGAACCGTTCCGGGTAGTCCGGCAAGCTGAGACCAGTTCAGAACAGGCCAATCGGTGGTTAATGTTCCGAAATTTACCGTCCAGGGGAATGTACTGATAGTAGGATTGGCTCTGGTGGTGAAACTACGTGGTGTGGGAGCAGTTGAATCACCTGCGCCGTTTGAGGCTTTCACAGTCCAATAGTGAAGGGTGCTATATGCCAGGGGAGTGGTTGCAGTCCAGGTGAGACCAGTCACTGTACCTACCAAGGTCGTAGGTGTGGTATTGGTGTCCAGATACACCTTGTAACTCGTGGGAATCCCACCTGTCGTAGGTGCTGTCCAGGTGAGCGTAGGATACTCGCTAACGAGGGTGGCGGCATCAGCAGGAGTGCTGAGGGTCACCGGACCGGGGGCTTCGGGTGTGATCTCCGGAGCGATGATCATATCCACGTAGAATGAAACAGCTTGGAGACCGGTGCGTATACCGAGGTAGTAGTTGTTACCGGCGAGGGAGCTGAGATCCACGAGCGTATTATAGAAGGTATAAGTTGCGGCGTGGGTGATATTCGCTCCGATCTGCGTCCAGGTAGTGCGGTCGGGAGAATAGAGGATCTGCAAGGTGCCGGTGGTTCCGCTGGCAAGAGTCCAGAGGCTCATGCTGCTGGTAGCGGTGATCGTCACCTTGGGGGTTGAGAGGATATACTGTGAGCTGCTTGAGCCATATTTGTAAGCGCACGCGACACCATCTTTGTAATAAGAGGTGCTTCTGCTCCAGGTACCGGGGTTAGCCCAACCGGCAGGCGGGAAGGTGGTCGACTCAAAGCTTTCCTGAACCTGAGTCGCGCTCGGAACCTTCATGCTCCAGGTCGCAGTCGGAGCAGCTGCGCCGTAGGTATTGCGGGCGACGATGTTCCAATAGTACGTGTTTCCAGGACTAAGCGTGGGAGTGAATGAAGTCGATCCCTGATTTACGACGAAGGGAGGAGTGGCGCTGGTTCCAAAATAGACATCATAGGAGGCAGCACCGCCGCCACCACTTGCCCAGCTGAGGCTAGTGCCTGTTAACACGTAAGCACCATTAGCCGGTGAGAGCAGAGTGGCAGTGTTCGGAGCAGTAGTATAGACGGGATAGTTGATGCTGATCACCCTTCTGGAGCCATCAGCAGTGCTATTCAGGTTTGTCATAGCTGCACCGGGGGTTCCGCCGGGGAATGAAGTTGTTGTAATACTTGTAGAGCTGTTATTCCAGGTCATTGTAGCAGTGATATCGGTCAACTGACCAACCGAACCAGCTACATTACTGGTGGAGATATAGATGCCCCGGCTAGCTGCTGACGAACCCATGACATACATTGTACCATATACAAACTGGATGTTGTTCGAAGTTTCAAACAGCCATGCCTGCATAGTACAGTATGTACCGGTTGTTTCGTTAGTGTAAGGGACTCGAAGATTCTTCCATTCCACAACTAGTTTACGGTTTGGGGCTGTTCCAAAAACCTTGTAATGCAGCAATCCGGTTGACTGGATTGAATTGTCGCCGGATAGAGGTGCTATTCTGGGTATCCCTGCTACCGGAGAAGCAGATCCACCACTGATAACTGTGGCACCAAGCTGCATCTGTCCGTTGGAGTTAGCGGAGAATTGGGTATACGCTCCCAGACCAAAGGAGAAGGTAAAACCAATATTGGTCACTGAGGAGGCAGTATCATCGTAGTACGTTCCGGCAGTCAATAAAGCGGTACTGCCGGTCATATCCTCCAATGTGCCGTTCGTGCCGGTGCTGTAGGTGTATTCCGCGATGGTCTGAGCACTTAAAAACGTCAGGCTAAGGATTAGCAGGACGATCAGTAGCATAAATCTCTTCATACTAGAAAACTCCTTATATGATGTTCTTCCTGAAGATTTGGTGATTTACTCTATATGCTTTTCTCCCGTTTCGGCAGCCGAAGCATAATTGCTTTTGAGGTTGTTAAGGATTGATACGGATATACTCTTTGCCTTCCCACCGGCACGGTCTTTGTATTCATGTGCGATGAAGGGACAGTCTGCGTCAGTGAGGTATCAGCTGAGTATGTCCGTGATTTCGATAGATCGTATAAACAGAACGTGTGTTGTGTCTGTAATAGGTTGAGAATATCAGAGAGCGACAGCATGTTGCCAACAGTCCGGGTAAGATAATCATGCGCATCAATTTCAGAGTATGCCTGAGGTGATGAGAACACTTTAGTACAGGTCTCGGAAGGCGTGATCGTCTCAGACAATGCAGCCGAAGCGAGGCAGTTGCTGATATGGCAATGTCCCGTACTTCTCTTCAACAATGCCTCGGGGTCAAGCGGCTTCATACTCCTGAAATGTTTCGACATATCACCTCACAGGGTATCATTATCGGTTTATCAGTATTTGGGAAAACTCACACCCGCTAATACTAATCAAATTGAGACATTTGACAAGATGAATATTACATATTCTCAACAGAATCGTAAGTCATATACGCATAGGACGATACAATTCGAAATGGTTCGTGATGAGAAGATAATACTTGGTAGACCCTGAATGTTGCCCACAGATCGGTATCTACAAGATCCCCATAAAAGAAAACCCCGCTCGAAAGCGGGGTTCACGACATTATCAGCTATTCCCTTTATTTATCCGAAGGTAATTGAGAAGGAATAGACTACTTTTTTAGTTGTACTGAATGACCAGCCTGAAACCTCATTCCGCACTTTGTTCAGGAAATCGGAGGTAAGATTACCGCTTTGCGGGGTAACTTCCGCTCCGCTGACACCACCATTCGCGTTGATGTAAAGCTTAACGCTCACACCACCGGATTGTGGGGTTATACGGTTTTCAGTGTTATAGATGGCCTGGATCCTACCCTTGTTTCTGGAAACGCGGGCTTTGATATTCTCGACATCAGTTCGGCTTTCTTCAGGTACACTGGCGATATTGCCTTCGCTGACTGTCGTGGCTGTTCCGGCAGTGAATTGCCCCCTGACGGAAGCAATGGCACCGGATGTGACGGGTCTGCCAATCGGAGCGACGCGGCTTGCGTCACCCGTCACGACCGAGATCGCGCCACCGGTAGGTCTTGTGCTCGAACCGCGGACACCGGGACCTGTCGTGGCTATGCCACCCAGGTCAGCGCCATTAGTCTGAACCGCTCCGGCATTGAAGCTGGAACCGGGAGCTCCAATTCCACTGCCACCGGCGCCAGAACCCGAACCTCCGCCACCGCCTGTTCCACGACCACCGGGACGCGCGGCCCCGAAGGTCTCGGAAGTCGTGACAGCCTTGAATCCGACTGCGCCTTGGGTGTTTCCGGCACTAAAATCGAGTCCGAAGCTTCCCGCGGCACCGCTGGCTGTTCCGGATACACCGGGACGCCCTGTCGCAGAACCTTGTCTTGCTGTGGTTCCCTGCTGGGCAGTCACATCAGGTTTGGTCTCAGCTTCTGTGGTACCTTCATCAGAAAAGCTGGATGACTGCTGGGCAACTTCGGGAACAACTCTGGTTGCCTGGGTCATTTGGCTCAGACGGGCTTCAAGAGTAGCCGATTCCGCATCTTTTGGTTTGAGCGCCAAATCATAGATGAAGAGACAGATGATCGTCAGAGCAGCAAACAGCAGCAACATTCCACGATTGAACCGTTCCACGCTTGTTGGCTCGGCTCTTCTGGAATACTGCGCAACTATCTGGCGTTCTTCCTCGGTCAGTACTCTTGCCCAAGGTTCGCTGAATTCATACTTAACCTGCCAATCGGGATTGAGGGTGACCGTACCGGTCATATCCTGGCGCAGTTGCAATTGCGTGCCACGCAGAATATTAT
>DAOPZE010000113.1:1600-7968 GCA_035353255.1 Candidatus Cloacimonadota bacterium | reverse complement strand
CTTCCGTTTGCTCTTGCCGTTTGTCCGCCTGCCCCGACGGTTGCTGTGTAAGCCTTGACGGGTAAACTTATTGCAGCTCCAAAATTGTGCAAGAGACCTCCTGCACCGCCGCCGCCAGCATTGTAAATTGCTCCAGCACCTCCACCAGCTATAATGAGGTATTCACAGTCGATTGTTGCCAATGGGGTAAAAACACCAGTAGTCAAGAATACGTGATAGTAGTAGTTGCCAACTTTAGTAATCGTGCCGCCAGTAGCTTTCGGAGCGGAACCCACCCCGCCACCAGAGCCGAGATTAAGTCTTAGTCCTAAGCTCATTTTTTTATCTCCAGTCTGTTGACGGCGTTAGTGTTATGGTATTTAGGGAGGGGATTTACCCCTCCCTTAATGACACCCAAGCCAAGCACAATACTCATTTTTTTATAGCTTTGATAACAGGTTTGATTATTGATTGGTAGTTGTTTGCAACCCATACACCGACATCGGCTATGGTTTTGAGTCCGACTTTCTTTACGAGTTTGGGCTGCGTTTCCATGAGAGCCTGGGACACAAGCGCATTCTTTTCCACGTTTGTGATATCCTTGATATCGTTGATCGCAGGTTTATTGTTCAGGATAGAAAGTATCCTGGACGGTTCGGTTGCAGCGATGCCGGAAAGCGGAGCAGCTTTTTCAAGAAGGTCTTTGGATGCCCACATCGCTCTAAGTTTTTTGTATGCATCGATAAGGGCATACCCAAGTCCGGCAATAACCCCAACAAGAATGATGATGAGGTTGATGTTATCGATAAGTCTTTGAATGAATGTTTCCATGTTGATCTCCTAATCTACAGGGTCATAGGTTTCTTTCTGAACTTAGGCATTGCTTGTACCCTCGACTTTCCGGATCTCCCGGTCAATCTTCCTGGTCTTAAGCCATTCCAGAGCCATATCAAGTTTGTTGATAGCCCTCTCGTTTTCCATGCAGGGATACTGCGCATTCAATCCTTCCAGGATCTTCTTTGCGGTTTCGATTATGGTATCAACTTGACAGCCATTAACACCAACTTCTTTAATCGGACCATTCTGGAGAGTAAAGCTGATGCTATTTACATCGTGACGGACATAGATGAAGTTAAATGGTCTGATCTCTTTTTCAAACCACTTGTAATCCATTGCTCCGCTTTCGTTAAACTTCTCAGGGTACTTTTCCCTGAGTTCGTCCATAACGACAACAGGAAATCCACCGATCTCCTTGACGTCTTTGAGAGTTTCAAGTGCCACTATTTCCTCCTAGTGAGCTTGTTTCAGTATTTCAATGATTGCTGCTTGGGTTTGATTCATGGTCATACCTACGTATCCTGCATACAGGAAGGCAAGTAATCCACCAATCGTTTTTAGAAAAGATATCCACTTGACTGCATTATCCCTAGACTTAAGGATATAGTCGTCATAGTGATATTTCAATATGCTTCTAACGCCATCGGATGCCATATGATGATCAATGAAGTTTTCTGCTCGTTCCCTAAAGACTTCGTCATTGAAAAGAGCCACAGCTTCCGGGATCATGTTTTCTTTTTTGCGATAACAGAGGTCGCCTTGTTTAAGGAATGTCAGATTTTGCACTTCGATTGTGTGTTTCAGATCAGATATGCTAAGATTTATAGCATTGAGTTCCGTTTGCATCTTAGTTCCCATTTCATTTAGTTGTTCAATCGTTACGCTGTCCATTATTAACCACCAAAGTATTGCAACTGTGACCAGGCTGCAGTGTCGTTTTCGATTTTGTTTAATTCTGTTGCTACCCATATTCCTGTATTGGTCATAAGAATTTTACCCTTTGCCCCGGGTGTTACATATGCACCATTGTAAAGATGGGGAGCATCAAATTTATTGCCGTCTCCAATCATACTACTTGAAACAAGAATCTCATCACCAAGCGGTCCACGCAAACCTGATACGGCAGTAAAGACTATTTTATCTTCTTGTGTTTCTGCGGTAACATATTCGTTTTTAACTGTTCCAGTACCGTTCTTGCCGTCTTTGTATCCCTCAATTGTGTCTTTTACATTGGTAAGTGTATCGGCTAGGGTAGCTTCGATAAGGATATCATTGGCTGCCTGTGAATCAATTCCACCACCAAATTTTTCATCGCCAAAAGAGAATTCAGTAAATCCATTTGATACGGTAGATACGATATCATTCCCGGCAATGCCGACCTCTTTGGCCGTGAACTTAATGGCGTGTGCTGCAACGTCACTTGCAGATACAAGCGGATGCTCTACCATTGCGCCTTCACCAGTGCCTGCAAAGTATTCAGCGCCATCACCAGTGCCAGTAAGATTTACGGCCTTCACCAGATTAACTAGAGTAGCATCGTAAGTTGTGCCAATCTTAACGTGATATGGGGATATAGCAGTTGTTTTGAATACGTATGTAAGCGCACCAATAGTTACACTATCACCATCAGAAGGCTGTCCGGTTCCCGTTAGAGTCGCATTAGCTGCTTGACCAGGTCCAAGAACTTCTCTAAAGCGATATATGATAGGATCATCGGCAGGTCCTATTGTGATAGTCTCTCCATCGGTTGGAAGTGCCGGCATCTTAAGTTCAACATTTGACTGAACTATGGCAAGTACAGGATCTGTATCTGACCATGTAGGAAGCGTGGGAAGGAAAGCCTTTAGCGCAACAAGGTTAGCATTGGATATATTCGCGAGCAAACCGTTCAATGCTGATACAGCTAATCCAAGGGCAGTTATTTGACCCTGGAGAGATTCACGATTGGATGCTGCTGCACCTATAGGCTGATATACTGGCGGGTACTGAGGGACTCCATCTGTCATGATTTACTCCAATACTAAAAGCGAAAGTGTTATGGCTGCACTATTGCCGGTATTCTTTATGTCGTATCCGGCAGGAAGGTAAAAATCTTCTGGAACTCCACCTGTAAGACTATAGGATGCAAGCGGAATAAACGTAGATCCAGACCAGTATCCAAACTGGATAAGTCCGGTAGCTGCAATTTTGATGCGGATAATGACAGCTTTTTTAAGTACTCCGTTCAATGTGCCTGTGCCACCCTTAAAAAGGTATCCCCCGTCTGCAATAGATCTGGATCCACTTATTGGAGTGGTGAACTTAACGGCATCATAGACTTTTGAGTATGTACCATCTCCGGTTGCCGGTCTAAACAAGGATGAGATCCGACCAACAGGAACAACGGCATGCTCATTTTTAGTAAGGTCTACTAGGTTTTGTTTGTATTCATCCATTATATTCCTCTTTATATCGTTCTCCAGTTTAGTGCTGGAGCTTTTGGTTTTTCATTCTTTAAGGTCTTTAAGATCTCATCAATGTCAATCCTTGGTGAGGGGAATGCCTTGTTAAGCGAAAGGTATAATGCGTCAACTAAATCATCTTTGGTTCTGGTATTTCCTGAGTTAAAATCTTGTAATTGCTGCTTGAGCGTATCAATATGCTTGATCCCTGGCATATATGAGATATGCCCACCGTTTAGGTATGGCTCAAGCCCATTAAGGAACTTGTTATTCTTGGATACCTGACTGGTAAACTCCACTATTGAAAAGGCGGGCTGCCTTCCATTTGCTATCATTTGCCTACAAAATGATGGTAATGCTAGCTGATATCCCTGGGTTTCAACGGTTGCATGGATAAAGGAGAATCGTTCCTTTGCACTAAAGAGGATATCCGGTTGCTGACTTGGCTCATACTTCCCGATTACGATATCGAGAATGATAACGTCAAACAATCCGTCTCTGCTTGATATAATCGGGGGGATGCCTATAACTACTCCACAAGTATCATCAGTGAATTCTTTGACGGATGCAGCCGGATCAAATCCCATATAGACACGGACAGGGATCTTCTTCCCGCCCTTTTCTATCCAGGTAACATTCCTGTATCTCTGGAATATAGCACCGTCCAATGGTAAAAGCATGTCAACTTTGAAGGATGTCTTTCCGGTGACGGCAGGGATGTTAAGCATCTCCTGATCCCAGGACGGACCTTCGTTGATCTCATAGAATCTCTTCCTGTCTGCCAGGAGTTCGCGAATTGGGAACTGCTTTTCCCAATTCGATACCCATTCACCGGCTTCATTCTTGTACATTACCGGGATCTCCATGTAAAACCCGTATGGGGGTTTGAAGAATGGGCTTTTCTTAGCCTTAGCCATGAAGGATCCCGGGTGAACGATGGTATTAAAGAACTGTACCCTGGTATCTCCTGCTTTACCCATGAATTTGATCACACGATAAACCCAACTATGTACAGCTGCCCGCATAACTTCCGTTTCGGTGTTATGTTCAGACTCAAAATCGTCCAAGATGATCATAGATGGGCGGTTATTCTTCCACTTATAGCCTCTGGCACGTCCCTTAACGCCTTTTATACGGACATAACAGCCGTTTATCAGTTCCATAGACTCTGTATTGGTGATTGCGCCACGTAGATTGCCATAGATCTCCAGGATGCTTTCGTTATTGAACAGTTCATCCTGGATGGAGATCAAGTCGGCAGATGCCTGGTCCTCAGATTCGGAAATAAGCATGGTATATGGGTACTTTCCGTAGCAAAGATCATGAGATGTCTGGATTGGTTTGGAGATTGTGCTCTTTGCTGATCCACGAAAGATGGGATAGGCTGACATCTTGTAGTTCTTGGAAAATGAATCGTACATTTCCCTTTGATAAGGGGGCATATCCTCAACAATATGCCCCATACAGGTTGTAGCAAACAATGCGTAGTCGTTACGCATTGCCTGTATTAGATATTCTCTATCCTCAGATGATAAGTTCTTCACTCTCTGAGGTCTCAGTAGCAGTTTCTACGGTATCAATCACAATTTCAGCTTCTTCACACGCGACATTCTTTCCTGGGAGTACCGGAAAGCTTGGATGATTTATCACTTCTAGTTCTTTTGGGATATCTTGATCCCTGGACCTAAGTAATTCTACCGTAGCACGGAGTGTTTCAAGTACTGGAACGCTCTGTCTACGCTGATCCTGGAGTGATAGGTTGTTTTGCACACCAAGATAGTTGTTGTTTTGTACGAATCGGGGATCTTGACGTTCAGGTTCTATGCCATTCAGCCGGGCAATGATCTTAACTGCTTCGATTCTTTCAATGCCCCTGTTCTTTTGGTTGTCAGCTTCCGAGATGAGCCTGTCAACGACCCACGTTTCGTCTATTCCTTTGTTCTTGCACTCTTCTTGGATGGTACTAAGCAGCATTACTCTTACCCTATCACTGATAATCTTGGGAAATTTGGTAAGCTTAATGATGTCTGATACCTGTTTACGCTCAAGAAGTGTAGCTTTTTGAAGATGGAAAGAGGTATCGTGCTTAAAACATCCACAATAGTTGGTGCCGGGATAGTTGATTTTTGATTGTATGACGATATCTGCCCGTCTGCAGATCCCGAGGATGGTTCTAAAGTAAGCCGGTCTGACCGCAATGATCTGTGCACACCAGTTACTGCCGTCCTGATAGTGGTAATACTTACCAATATCTTTGCTAGTTGG
Source organism: Candidatus Cloacimonadota bacterium (assembly GCA_035353255.1). Lineage (GTDB taxonomy): Bacteria > Cloacimonadota > Cloacimonadia > Cloacimonadales > Cloacimonadaceae > PHBP01. The sequence goes on along the minus strand of DAOPZE010000113.1, from coordinate 2,446 downwards.
GATGGGATCAGATATTTGATCATCTCTTAGGTCATTCCTGTGGTAGATCTTGAGGACTGTTGTCCGGCTCAGGTACTGTACTGCTATCTTCAACATCCTCTTCCCTCTTTTCCAAGACAGCCTTGAGTCCTTCCATCATTTTTGGGGTACTCATTTTGATATATGATCGAAGATCTTTAAGGTATAACTTTGTAGCATTGAGAAGCTTTGATTCTACTGCCAGGGGTGAATCATCTATCTCTACCTTGGAAAGGACGAAGCACATTGCAGATGCTTCGTTGATTGAGAGGACGTACCGTTTCTGCATATCATTCAGCGACTTTCTTGGAGCAGCCGTTTCTTCTGTGACCGGGGCGACATTTTCTTGATCAGGCATGTAACCATTCTCCTTCTGGATCTTTAACCTCACAGAGATAGACCTTATCCTTGACGATCTCATCCTCAGAAGGTTCAACGTAAGCCACTATATCCCGCTTCTGGATAACCACGATCTCATCAAGCGGTTTGGGGTTGTTGGTTTTAAGCAGCATTCCTGCGTTACCGTAGTACACAAAGAACTTCTGCTTAGCATCAGGATTAAGATCCATAGCAATGGAGATCTGCTCAATCGAGACATCCTTTACCGGATCAGTAATGATGTCAGCAAACTTTTTGAGTTTGAAGATAACTCTCTTTGCTAACACGTATGGGCTGTTGTTGTCGAAGTGAAACTTCATTCTGTTTCTCCTATGTTAATTAAATATTGCATCAAGTACGTCTTGATCTTTTTGTGCCTGAGTTTTTTCCTGATCAACAGGGTTAGCCTGTGGATTGGCAGCCGGTCTTGCGGGGGGTGTCCATCCTTTG
>DAOPZE010000113.1:0-1500 GCA_035353255.1 Candidatus Cloacimonadota bacterium | reverse complement strand
CTTCATTAGCCAGTGGTGCAAGCAGCCCTGGTCTTTTAGCCAGGTTATACACGAAGGGTACGCCCTTAGTGACGGCAGACAGTCCCTGTCCTACTAATGCGCCTACTGTAAGATCAGCCACTCCCTTTGACAAGTCAGTGCCAACTACATTGGCATTGTGTATACCTTCACGGATCTCCGGAGTATTGTAGATGTTATCTTCCTGGGGACCTTTGTTAAAGTTGGAACTTCCGGTAACGGGGTAGGTGCTTTTGTAATTACCAGGCAAGCTATTTACTCCCGGAAGGGTATCCAGGTAAAGGCGTTTATTGATCTCATTACCGATTTCTTTACCATAATCACGTTCAACGTTGCGCATGATCTGTGTGGTACGGGCTGAGTTCTCCAGGGGGTTGCGGAATCCCTGATCGATAAGTGTCTGCGCCGTGTATTTGATTGGGTTCTTTTGGAATTTGGGACCCTCTACAGGATCTTGGCGCAGTTTAATCCTGATCTGCTCCATGTAGCTGCTGAACTCCTCTGGATCTATAAGTCTATCGTTGTTCATTATTGCTCCTTGATTTGGGGGTTGTACTGCTGTGTAAAGGAAAAACCCGGATTGGTTAGATCCGGGCACGGTCTAGGGTAACGGCATGTGTTAGCAGTGAGTAGGTCAAATTGTTTCATGTTTGATACTAACCTTACTGTAATCAGCGAGGCTGCCGGATGGCAGCCACGCTTGCTCACATCTCGGTTCCTGAATACCGGTAGTGGCAGATTTGAGTCGTACCGATCTATTGACAGCCCCCTGTCTCTGATCAGGCAAACATGTAAAAGTTAATATCATAGTTATCATGGTTCTAAAATAACCGGTGTTAAAAATCTGTCAAGCTATAAATATCTTGAGGATATAATGGTGTGTGTGCTGCTCTCTATGTACTGATACTGATAGACACGCGTGTGCGCAATAATTGAATCATGACTAGATTATTATATATATAGAGTCTTTCTAAACGGAGTTATATTACTGCGTAATATAAGTAATCAATGCAGTGGCTTTTGATAAGCTGAGTTGCTAAACAGCAAAGTGATAGTGCCGGGAGCGGTGTCGCTCCAAGGCACGGTAGAGGATTAAGGTTAGGGAAACCTTGTAGTGGTGGAATTTTTTTGTGGGGGAATGCTTCATGCGTGAGGGCAGTTCCATCTTGTGTAATCCTCTTTTATTATATCCTATTGTAGTATAATTAAGTATAGTCATATAAATATAAACATACTAAGCATGCTTAATACCATTATATTTATTAAACTTACTTACTACTGTGTATATCGTATATACACTTCACTTAAAGGTTATAGTATATGATACTATAACTATCTATCTCTATCATGTAATAATAATATTATTATATACTATATATATTTAATATTATATTACTCTCTCTACTATCTCTATTATCTATTGTACTTTAACATATAAGGAGCATATCATGCTAGACTTATCACAAGCTATCAATACACTCG
>DAOPZE010000112.1:0-8181 GCA_035353255.1 Candidatus Cloacimonadota bacterium | reverse complement strand
GAATGAAGCTGAATAAGAGCCTGATCGGCTGGATGATGTACGACTTTGCCAATTCGGCTTTCACTACGATCATTGTCAGCGTAGTGTATTCGGTGTACTTTGTCCACAATGTCGTTTCCGGGAACTCAGGTTATGGAGAAATGCTGTGGGGGAGAGCCATCGGCATATCTATGGCTATGGTAGCTGTTTCAGCTCCGATACTTGGGGCAGTCGCTGACTATTCCAGAGCAAAGAAACGCCTTCTCTTCGTTAATTGCTATCTCACGGTGATATTTACTGCCTTGCTGTATTTCGTCAAAGCCGGAGACGTTTTCATCGGAATGCTGTTCTTCATTGTTGCCAATTTTGGGTTCAACAGCGCGAATGTGTTCTACGACTCGTTCTTACCTGATATTGCCAAACCGGAGGATATAGGAAGGGTATCCGGTTATGGCTGGGCTTTGGGCTATATCGGCGGCTTGGTTTCCCTCGGTTATACGCTTTTGTTGCTGAAGTATAACGTTCGATGGGTCTTTCCCGCGATCGCTGTTCACTTCTTTGTCTTTTCCTTGTTTACCTTTTTCTGGCTCAAGGAATACCGTCGTCCCTCAGCCAGAACTAACTACCTTAGGGTTGCCTGGCAACGGGTCACCTTTTCCCTCAAACATATTCGCCAATTGCCCCAGCTTACGAGATTCATCATCAGCTATTTCATCTACAATGATGGGATCACGACGGTGATCGCTTTTGCCTCTATCTATGGAATAGAGCGCTTCCACATGACGACCGAAAACATGATCGTATATTTTATCCTGGCGCAGATCACGTCAATAATCGGAGCAGGATTCTTCGGCTGGTTAAGTGACCGCTACACTTCGAAGCTTTCTCTGAATATCTCCCTTATGATCTGGATCGTGGTTGTGATCTGGGCTTTCTTCTGCGGTAGTGCGAATGAATACTATTTTGTGGGTCTCCTGGCAGGATTAGCTATCGGAGCTTCGCAGGCAAACAGCAGAACGATGCTGTCAATTCTTACTCCCACAAGCAAGCAAGCGGAGTTCTTCGGATTTTATGCCTTGACAGGTAGATTATCTGCAATTATCGGTCCCATATTGTACGGATGGATCGCTCATGTGACCGGTTCTATCCGTTGGTCTATACTTAGTCTGATGGTTTTTTTCATCCTTGGATGGGTTATCCTGCAGGGAGTGAACCTCTCCAGGGGGATATTTCAGGCAGCTGATCTGATACACGACTAACCTGATATTTTTAGGAGATACATTATGAAGAAGATCCATGGTTTGGCAATATTCCTGATCTTACTCGCAACCGTCCTTACCGGTGGTTGTGGGAAAAAACAACAAGTTCTTTATATCTTCAACTGGAGTGACTACATTGCTCCGGAACTAATTACCAGATTTGAGAAAGAGAACAACTGCAAGATCAAATACAGCACTTATGACTCAAATGAGAATATGCTGACGAAAGTTCGCAGTTCAAAGGAATCTTTTGATATCCTCTTTCCTTCGGGAGACCACGTCACAATACTCGCGAAGGCAGATCTGCTCGAGCCACTTGATAAGACCAAGCTGGTGAATTATCCCAATCTTGACCCCAATATCATGAAAAAAGCTGAGTCGTTCGATCCCGGTAACAAGTATGCCATACCCTATTTCTGGGGACTTACCGGTTATTTGTATAACAAAAAGAACGTACCGCAAACCGTTCTCGCGGACAGCAGTTGGTCTGTGATCTCGAATCCCTACTTCAAGGGTAAGAATAAAATAACCATGCTTGATGACGCTCGGGAAGTTGTTGGCGCTGCCATGATCCTTGCGGGCTACAATCTCAATGACACATCAGAGACTGCGATGAAAGCCGCGAAAGCGATCCTTGCCGGTTGGGACAATAATATAACTCAATTCGATTCAGATTCTTACAAGAACGAAGTTCCCGACGGCACGACTTGGCTGGCTCAGGCATACAACGGTGACGCCCTGCAACAGATGGCATCTAATCCTGATCTCGGCTTTTCACTTCCCAAAGAGGGCACAAGCATGTGGATGGATAACATGGTCATTCTCAAATCCGCCTCAAGCAAGGAGCTTGCCTACAAGTTCCTGGATTTCCTCTGTGACCCCGAAGTTGCCAGGATCAATGCCGAGTATACTCAGTACGCGACACCCAACAAGGTCGCTTCGGACATGCTATCCCCCGAGATCAGGAACAATCCTCTGATATATCCTGATAAAACTTACCTGGACAAGTGTTTCATGATCGAGTTCATCGGCGACAAACTCAAGGCGATCGACTCTGCTTATGAACAGATAAAGATGTTCAATCAATAACTATTTGGAGCTATAAATGCTGGATAATCTGGGAAATCTGTCCCGAACTCACTATTGTGGAAAAGTAGGCGTCAAAGACATCGGTCACCAAGTCACTGTAATGGGCTGGGTGCATAAGAGACGTGACCTTGGCGGTTTGATCTTTATCGACCTGAGAGATGTCAGCGGTATATTGCAGATCGTCATACCACCCGAATTGCCGGAAATCTTTCAGAAAGCGGAAAGGGTTAGGAATGAATACGTGATCGCCATAACCGGAGAGGTCTCCTCCCGTAGCGAAGCTAATCAGAATAAGAATATGGCGACCGGAGCTATCGAAGTGATCGCCGGATCAATTCTTGTTCTGAATGACACTCTGCCCCTGCCGATCCAAACGAATGAAGCGGCTTTGGCGGATGAAGACCTCAGACTCACCTACCGTTATCTCGATCTGAGACGTGAGAAGCTTCAGAGGATCATCATCACCCGGAACAATATTACCCGTGCTATCAGAGATTTCCTCAACGAAGAAGGTTTCTTTGATATCGAAACGCCGATCCTAATGAAGAGCACGCCTGAAGGAGCAAGGGACTACCTCGTTCCCAGCAGGATCCAGGCAGGAAAGTTCTACGCACTTCCTCAATCACCCCAGATCTTCAAGCAACTCCTGATGATCGGAGGATTCGACAGATATTATCAGATCGCGAAATGCTTTCGTGACGAGGATCTGCGTGCTGATCGCCAGCCTGAATTCACTCAGCTGGACATCGAGCTCTCTTTCGTGACCCAGGAGCAGATCTTTGACCTCCTCGAAAGGCTGATGAAATATGTCTTCAAGCAAGTACTGACAATCGATCTTGCCACACCGTTCCCACGCCTGACCTACTCCGAGGCTATGAACCGTTATGGCTGTGATAAACCGGATATTCGTTTCGGAATGGAGCTTACCGACTTGAGCGAGACACTTGCAGATACTGGTTTTGCCGTGTTCAGATCAGCGTTGGATAACGGTGGAGTGATCAAAGCCATCGCCGTCAAAGGCGGAGGAACGCTCAGCCGTAAGCAGCAGGATTCCCTGGTCGAGCTCGCTAAGCACAATGGCGGCAAGGGACTGGCCTTCGCCAAATGCGCAGGCGATACCCTGGAAGGCGGTATAAGCAAGTTTCTCTCTCCCTCGGAAGCCACTGAGATCATCAGCCAGACCGGCGCTCAGGCGGACGACATGCTCATGTTTGCCGCAGATAGCTGGGAGATGAGCTGCAAGATACTTTCCGCGGTCAGAAACCAGATCGCCATTGATCAATCTCTCATTCCTGCGAGTAGTTACGCATTTGTCTGGGTCACAGACTTTCCTCTTTTCGCCAGAAATACAGAGGCAAATTGCTGGGAACCTGCGCACCACATGTTCACTCTTCCCCGTGAAGAGCATATCCCCTGGCTGGATGAACCGGACAAGATCGGAGAGATCCTCGGACAGCTATATGACCTCGTCTGTAACGGCATGGAACTCTCTTCGGGCAGTATCCGTTGTCACCGCTACGACATTCAGAAGAAGATCTTCGATGTCCTGGGATTCTCGGAAGAAGAACTCAAAGATCGTTTTGGCTTCTTTCTTGACGCCCTCAAATACGGAACTCCACCGCATGGGGGTATTGCGCCGGGACTCGATAGAATGGTGATGATAATGACAGGCGCGGAATCCATCAGGGACGTGATCGCCTTCCCCAAAACTCTCAAGGCTACAGACCTGATGTCCAAAGCCCCAAGCGAGGTTCCAGAGCTACAATGGAAAGAACTTCATCTAAAGCCCGCAGAATAGCTGTTCTGACGAGCGGAATGAGCAGAGGGTCAAATCTCGAAGCCCTCTGCCAGGCTATCCGGAAAGAACAGGCACCTGTAGAGATCGCTTTCACAGTGGTCACCCGTAGGTCAGCGCCGGTCCATGAGGTTTGCAGCGCGAACAATGTACCGGCAGTGTTTATATCCACAACGGATATGGTCAAGTTCGAGCGTGAACTCCTCAACAAGATCTGGGAGAATCACGTCAATCTGCTTGTCCTCTCAGGCTTTATGAAGCAACTCTCAGGGCTGTTCATCATGAGAGTCGGCATTCCCATTCTCAACATCCATCCGGCGCTGCTGCCCAGGCATGGCGGCAAGGGAATGTATGGCATGAAGGTACATCAGGCAGTCTTCGAGGCGAATGAAAAGGTCTCAGGGGCAACAGTGCACAGAGTTGACGCTCAGTATGACCATGGACGCATCCTCGCCCAGCAGGAGGTCAGCCTTGCCGGCTGCCTCAGTCCGGAAGAGATCGCTTCACGCGTTCTGGCCGTCGAGCACAGCCTCTATCCAAAGACCATTATCCGATTCGTACAAGAAAAACATCACCGATGAAGCGAGTGGCGATCGTCACCCTTGGTTGCAAGACCAATCAGGCAGAATCCGCCGCTATCCTTGGCGGCCTGGAATCCCGTTCCTACTTGTCAGTTGACTTTAACGAACCGGCTGATCTCTACATCATCAACACCTGCACCGTCACCAACCGCACCGATTACAAGAGCCGTTACTACATCAGAAAAGCTTTGGAGCAGAAGAAACTACGCACTGATGTAAAGATCGTGGTGACAGGATGCTATTCTCAACGCAGCAGGGAAGAGGTGATGAGCCTTGGAGATGTTGATCTGGTCATCGATAACCAGACCAAGCTGGACATCCCGAAACTGCTCGATGGAGAGGAGCACAGTTTCATGGACATCATGCTGGCAACTGATTTTCGATACGTGCCACAACAGGGCATGGGAGAACGCAGCCGTGCTTTTCAGAAGATCCAGGACGGTTGCGATTACTACTGTAGTTATTGCGCTGTTCCTTACGCCCGTGGGCATATCCGCAGTGCAAAGCTCGAGGATGTACTCGCTCAGGCACGCCTTTTCGTCGCCAATGGCTACAAGGAGATCGTTCTCGGGGGAGTGAACCTCGGGCTTTATCGTGATGACAAGCACGACCTGGCCGACGTAATCACAGTTTTCAATGATATCGATGGCTTGGAGATCGTGCGCCTAAGTTCCCTCGAACCCCAGCTTTTTGACTCCCGATTGATAGAGGCGATCAGCAAATCATCCAAGGTCGCCCCTCATTTCCATATCGCATTGCAATCCGGCTCAGATAGCGTTCTCAAGCGCATGAAACGCGTCTATCAAACAGCCAGAGTAAAAGACCTGATCGCCGAACTCCACGCAGTCATCCCATATCCTGCTATCGGCTTTGATTTGATTGCCGGATTCCCTGGAGAAAGCGACTCGGAGCTTTCGGAGACCCTCGACTTCCTCAGCTTTCTGGACTTCTGTTATCTACATGTCTTTTCCTATTCCCAACGCAAGGGGACACCCGCGGCTATCATGCCCGGACAGTTGGACAATCACACCAAACAGCATCGCGCGAACCTGCTCATCGACCTCGCAGAGAAGAAGAAGCACAGCTATATGCAAACGCTGATCGAGGCAAGAGTTCTCCTCCGCGGGATCGTCGAGAGCAGCGACATTGGAGTTTCCACCTTCCTTTCGGATCACTTCATCCGCGCCTATTCTTCAGAACCGCATTCTCAAGGAGAACTGATCAGCATCATCCCCACCAAGCTTTTTTCAGATGGCTTGGCCAACTGATTATCTATCTTATATACTCCCTTAACCGACTGTAGAAAACGCCTACCTATCATACAATCAAGAAAGAGCTTGACATATTTTTCCCTCTTAAATACCTTCCATAATAATACTGTAAGGTGTATGAGGAGAGTGTATGAAAACGCTTGGTGTGATTATGTTCATATCTTTGCCTCTGTTATTGTCGGCGGTGATCGACTTTGACAACGAGTATATTGGTCCAGGACAACCCGGACAGTGGCACAAGACCAGAGAAACTTCAAACAGATACATTTATGGCTCTGAGGGCTCGACGACATCCTATGTCGATTACTACTACAATCCCTATAACATAGCTCAGTTAGATTCTGTTTCCCACTACTCATCAGGTGAGTATTCGGGCGGGTCCATAGATAAGTACTTTTATACCGATTATCCGGAGTACCGTGAAGTCCGTATCGAGACGTGGACAAGTGACGATTGGGCTCCAATACCATATCTCAGCCAAACCTCTACTTACCGCTATGACTACAATGGCAACAAGATATATTGGGCTAATGATCCTGCACAGTCAAGAATCCGGATATATTGGACTTACGACGAAGCAAACAACTGCCTGAGCGAAACAGAGTATAGAGACTCGTATCACATAGATAACCCCTTCCAGACCCATACATACACCTATGATGATCAGAATCGTAATGTAAGTACTGATTATACCTTTCAAAACGTACACTACTACCATACAACATCGACATGGACTAATCATTGCCTACCTGATAGTATATACTATCAGAGATTCGTTTATCATCCCTCAATTGAGTATAAAGTCAACGGATTTGATGAGCTTGGATTTCATAACTATACAAAAGTACTTAGTTATAATGGGGCTTTTACTGACACATGGTTTAGGGAAGACACGACATATGATCTGGTATATGCTCACAATATGGCTTTTCATACTCATAAATTGCTCCGTTCAGGCACGCTGTCAAGCCCTGATTCTGAGTTTGTTCCCTCGTACACAACATCTGTAGATTATACTTACACAAATGACTACCATTCGGTTAGCTACTATTACCAACAACATGAAGCCTATTCCTTCAATAATGCCTGGTATCAGACAGGGCACAGCAGTAGTGACGAATCCGGCATCTACTCTCACTCAACAGTCTGGAACTATTATGGTTCAACAAATTCAGACGATTACTTGACCCCATCAGAGCCCCTTTTTTGCTACCCCAATCCCGCTCAGGGTGAACTCTCTATTTGTATCGACAAAACCCGTGCGAATTCCCCAATCCGCATAAAGGTATTTAACTTGAGGGGACAGCTAATTCGTGAACTGCAGTCGCCTGAGATCCGGGGAACTGAACTGAGATATCTTTGGGATTGCAAAGATTCTTCTGATGATCCAGTTCCTAATGGTTTATACATCATCCGCTGCGAAAGCGATGCAGGAAGCCAATACCGTAAAGTCACGATCATCAACTGAACACAACTCCTTCATGTCATACATCAGGTTATGTATCCCCAGTGCATTGCTTTGACCTTCTCACGCTCTTATTCTTCTCATACGGATTACAAGTAATCTACAAGGATACAAGGATTTGACGGAAATGTGAAACACAGATTGATCTTAGAAGGGGAGAAAAGGACTTCCGGAACGAGCAAAAAATCCCTAATATGCCCCCTAAGCCTCTCCAAACGCTACCCGTATCATGTCCGTACACTGCCCGTATGATTCCCGTGTGGGCACATGGGAGTCACGCGGGGGTCACACAGGAAACACACTGGAATCGTTGGAGGAGGCATTAGGGATGGTAAGGTTTTTGCTTATTTGATCAGACTGATCCTGCGGATTATCCGGGTATCGTTGAAACTGAATCGAATGGTGTAGATCCCGCTGGCAAGGGGGTTTCCGTGCATATCATTCCCATCGAAGTTGATTTGATGCAGGGGGCCTGATGCTAATGTTCCCGGTTTATATGAGCGCACAATCTGACCACGCAGGTTAAAAATCTCGATCTTAGGCGAGGCAGCGGTTGGCAGCATAAACTCGATTTTGAGAGAGTTGCAGAAAGGATTGGGATAGGTATAGAGCAAAGTGGTCGGAGGCGGCATGGGGTCGTCGTTATCCGTGGGGTCAAGGAGTGAAGGGATCATCGTCTGGAGCATCGCCCGGACATCATCCTGATCCATAAAGTACAAGGGCATTCCAAAGAGCACCAGAG
>DAOPZE010000111.1:0-8303 GCA_035353255.1 Candidatus Cloacimonadota bacterium | reverse complement strand
CGAAAAAATGGAGAATATATGAATATCCTGATCACAGGCGGTGCCGGATTTATCGGCTCACATCTCGCGGAAAAGCTTCTTAATGAAGGACATACAGTATATATTATCGACAATCTCTCCACCGGAAGGCTGGAGAACATCGAGTCCTTCAAGACTCATCCCAAGTTTCATTACACCATCGGCAGCATCCTGAATCGTGATCTGCTCGAATCCCTCATCGGCGGAGTCGATCACGTCTATCACCTGGCTGCCGCTGTAGGCGTCAAATACATCATCGAGAACCCGCTATTATCCCTGAAGACAAATATCGTCGGCACGGATAACGTGCTGGAGCTGGCAAACAAACATAAGGCTAAGGTTCTGATCACCTCCACCTCGGAGATCTATGGCAAGAGCGAGAACATCCCCTTTGGCGAGACGGACGACCGTCTGCTCGGCTCCACGCATATCAGCCGTTGGGGCTACAGTTGTTCCAAAGCCATCGACGAGTTCTACGCGCTGGCGTTTTTCCGGGAAAAGCGTCTTCCGGTCGTGATCGTCCGTTGTTTCAACACCGTTGGTCCTCGCCAGACGGGTCAGTATGGTATGGTTCTGCCGAAGTTCATCAAGGCGGCATTGCTGGATCAGCCTCTGGTGGTCTATGGTTCGGGTAAGCAGACCCGTTGTTTCGCGGATGTATCTGATGTGATAAGCGCTTTTACAACCCTGATGAGTTCCCCCAATTGCGAGGGTGAGATCTTCAACGTCGGCACCACGGAATCCATCTCCATCGAAGATCTGGCCGGCAAGGTTCGTACCATGTGCCAGAGCAAATCCAGAATCGAATATATGAAATATGAAGATGCCTTTGAGGAAGGATTTGAGGACATGATGAACCGCATGCCCAATCTGGCCAAGATCAAGGATTACATCGGCTATGAACCAAAAGTTAAGCTGGATGAGATCATTCAGCGTATGATCGAGTATTATGAAAACTAGATCCCTGCTTGTCCTGCTTCTCTTGCTGACGGTTTTTCTGAGCGCGGTCGAGATCCCCAAGGTCGAGCCCGGCGTCAGTTATATTTCCATTAGCGTGACGGGTTACGTCACTCGTCCCGGTTCCTACCAGCTTCTTCCGACTCACAGACTTTCGGACGCTCTCGACGCCGCCATGCTGGCAGAAATACCCGCCACAAGCGTGATGCTGACAGGACGACCGGATAGTAACCCCTGGGAAGCGGTTGCTGATTCGATTCTGACAGATGTCCGCGCCTTGCGAAGCATCAAACTTATCCGGGCGGGCAAGACCACGGTCTATGACCTGCAGCGTTTTTATGTCAACGGCGAGCTGGATCAGAATCCCTTGCTCCGGGACGGAGACGTGATCAACGTTCCGACCATCGCCAGGATCGTCTCGATCCAGGGCATGGTCTATAAGCCCGGAGAATATGAATTCAAGCCGGGAGACACCTTGCAGAATCTCCTTGAGCTTGCCCGGGGGCTTAAGCAGGGAGCTGATCTCTCCAAGCTCGTGATCTACAGGTACTCTGGAGACATGCAGGACTTTCAGGTCATCACGCTTGACCTCAGCAAATATCCCGCCGATCCTTCAGTGGCACAGATAGCTCTCTCTGAAGGCGACCGGATCATGATCCCCGAAAACAGCCAATACCGCCGTAAATGGAACGTGACCGTTTCGGGTCAGGTCAATTCGCCAGGTGAATATCTGATCGATGGCAAGACCACGGTCTATGATATTCTGACACAGGCAGGCGGACTCACTCAGAAGGGTGATGCCGCGACTGCTATCTATCTGAGCAAAACCTACAATGAGAGCTACGATCAGGATTTCCTCAGACTTAAAGACCTCTATATGAATCAGATGACGCCGCTCGAATATAACTATATGCGCTCAAGAATACGCCAGATCAAAGGCAAGTATTCCGTGGACATCGCGCGGATCATCGAAAGCAAAGGAACCGAGGGTAACGTCACCCTCCGTGACGGAGACATCATCTATGTTCCAGAAAAGATGGATATGATCTGGGTCAGCGGACAAGTCGTCAAGCCAGGCATGCTGGAGATCGTAGCCGGGAAAGACTGGAAATACTATATCGCTAAAGCCGGCGGCTTCACCAACAACCGTCGCAGCGCCGGGATCAGGATCATCCGCCATTCCTCCGGAAACTGGGTCAAACCCACCAAGGATCTGGTTCTCAAACCGGGCGACATCATCTTTGTGCCTGAAAAGACCGACCGTGAGTTCTGGACAGACGTCAAGGACATCTTCCTGCTCGCTACGCAAGTTATTACTATTGTGATCGGGGTTCGTGCCCTGACATTGAATTAAGGAGTTTACATGAAAGTCCCCATGCTGGACCTGCACGCCCAATACGAACCGCTGATGAAGGACATCAGAGAGCAGATCGAGAGGGTGTTCAGCGATCATCACTATATCATGGGAGCCCAGGTTCCGGAATTGGAAGCCAAGATGCAGGAATATCTGGATATCAAACATGCCATCGCCTGCGCTTCGGGAACGGACGCTCTGGTTCTGGCGATCAAAGCTTTGGGCATCGGCGAAGGCGACGAGATCATCACGACGCCCTTTACCTTCTTTGCCACAGCCGGTTCCATCTCGCGCAATCACGCCCGTCCGGTCTTCGTGGATATCGATCCACGTACTTTCAATATCGATCCTGAACGGATCGAAACTGCCATCACTCCGCGAACTAAAGCCATCATGCCCGTGCATCTCTTCGGACAGAGCGCGAACATGGAACGCATCATGGAGATCGCCCGGAAACATGATCTCTATGTGATCGAAGACAACGCTCAGGGCATCGGCTGCACCTACGCCGGGAAGATGAGCTGTTCCTTCGGCGACATCGGAACTTTATCCTTCTTCCCCAGTAAGAACTTGGGCGCAATGGGCGATGCCGGGATGTGCCTGACCAATAACGACGAATTTGCCGATATTCTGAGGAAGCTCAGAGTTCACGGCGCGGACAAGACCTATGTGCATAAATGGGTCGGTTATAACAGCCGTCTGGATACCCTCCAGGCAGCGGTTCTGCTGGTCAAGCTGGACGCTCTGGAGGGCTGGTCCAAAGCCCGCCGGGCGAACGCGGAATTCTACAACCGCGAGCTTGACGGACTCAAGGGCATCACCACTCCCTATATCGATCCCAAAGCTGTCTCCATCTACAATCAGTACACTCTGCTCTGCGAGGATCGTGACGGCTTGAAGAAGCACCTTCAGGAGCATGGCGTGGGCTGTGCGGTCTATTATCCCGTGCCTCTGCATCTGCAGGAGTGTTTTGCCGGGCTCGGTTACCAAAAAGGGGATATGCCGGTCGCCGAAAAGTACGCCGGAAAAGTCCTCTCCATCCCTATCTATCCGGAGCTTACCGATGAACAGAAGCTCTATGTCTGCCGGACGATCAAGGATTATCTCCGTTGAGGTTGATTTATGAATATTGTAGTATGCATTAAACAAGTCCCGAACACCACCGAGATCAGGATCGATCCGGTCACCAATACTCTCATCCGCGAGGGAGTCGAGAGCATTCTCAATCCCTTTGACACCTATGCCATCGAAGAAGCTGTCCGTCTCCGCGAAGCTCATGGTGGAACCGTCACGGCGATCAGCATGGGGCCAAATCAAGTCGAGGTAATCCTCCGCGAAGCCATCTCCCTCGGTGTTGACAGCATCATTCTGCTTTCCGACCGCAAGTTCGCCGGCGCGGATACCTGGGCAACGAGCCTGACTCTCGCTGCGGCGATCAAAAAGCTGGGTAACGTCGATCTGGTGCTCACCGGACAGCAAGCCATCGACGGCGATACAGCACAGGTCGGTCCCGGTATAGCTGCGCATCTTGATCTTCCACAGACCTGCTTCGTGCGCAAGATCGAGAGTGTCGAATGCAAGCGCATGATCGTGCAACGCTTGATGGAAGACGGTTATGACCGTGTGGAAATGACCCTTCCGGGAGTCGTTTCCGTGGTCAAGGAGATCAATGTTCCGCGTCTGCCTTCACTGAGAGGCAAGAAGAACGCCAAAACCGCCGAACTGACAGTCTGGAACTGCGCCGATCTCGGTCTTGAAGAAGGCGCTGTGGGCCTAAATGGTTCGCCGACCCAGGTGCTCTCCATCTTTACCCCGAAGCACGATAAACTCACAGAGAAATTCACGGGTCCCGTCGATGAAGCAGTCGAACTGGTCGTGAAGCGTCTCGATGAGATGACCAAGAGATGATCACCGCCATCCTGCACTTCCCCAATGTCAGCCCGGAGATCGCCAGCTTCACCCTGCTGGGGCTGCATCTCACGATCCGCTGGTACGGCTTCTTCTACGTGTTGAGCTTCATCCTCGGCTATCTGCTTTACAAATATAACCTCCGCAAGCGCGAGGTCACCCTCTCCAAAGAGCATTACGAATCTGCCCTCTTTACGATCATGCTGGGCGTGATCCTGGGTGGTAGGATCGGCTATGTGATCTTTTACAACCTGCTCTACTATTTGCAGCATCCTTTGGCGATCTTTGCCGTCTGGGAAGGCGGAATGAGCTTCCATGGCGGTGCCTTGGGCGTTATCATCGGTGGTCTGATCTATTCCAGGCGCACCAAGATCAGCTTTTACAAGCTTGCTGATCCGGCCGTGCCGATCGTGGCTATGGGCCTCGGGTTCGGACGCCTGGGCAATTTTATCAACGGTGAGCTCTATGGCAGAGCCAGCAATCTTCCCTGGGCGATGCTCTTCCCCGATTCTCCCAATGTCGCCCGGCATCCCAGCCAGCTCTACGAGCTCTTTTTGGAAGGCATAGTTCTGGCAACAGTGACTCAGTTCCTCCTCGGCAAGATCAAGAAGGAAGGTATTGTTTTCTGGAGCTTTATCGGGCTCTATGGAGTTTTCCGCTTCCTGATCGAATTCGTCCGCGAGCCGGACAGCCTGGATTTCTATCACAAGTTCGGCTTTATCTTTGGCTTTATGACCATCGGTCAGTTCCTCTCTCTGCTGATGCTCCTGCTCTCCGGCTATGCCGTCTGGCGGATCAATCGCAAGCCTTTGGAGAATAGCGTTGCGTAGATCAATTTTACTCATTCCCCTAATGCTGATCCTTCTTCTGAGCGCCTGCTCCGTCAACAAAGCTGATCGTGATGCCCTGAAGCTCAGAACCGAGATGGCAAAATGGAACAGCTTCCGTCTGGATGGTGTCGTCGAAGTGAACTTCCAGGGTTATTCACTGCGCAAGTTCTTCGTCGCCCAAAAGAACCTGGACGTGATCCGTCTGGACGTTCTGGACGGAGGAATAGCCGGGATGTCCGCCGAACCTCTCCTGAGCTTTTACAAGGGTGATTACCTCGCACTGCGTTCACCGATGATGCCTCAGCTGGAATTCCTCAATCTGGACAAGTATTTCCCGCAGGATGCCTTTCGTACCTTTAGCAATCTCGATTCACTGGCTGCCGAACACCAGGAAGAGATCCTCAGCACTCACAGTCTGAGCCTGAATTCGATCAGGATGGATTTCACTCCAGGTTACAGCATCAAGAGCATCACCGATCTCAAATCCGGCGCTAAAGCTGATTTTATCTATACCTCCCGTGGTCAGATCGACAAGCTTGAACTCAAGGTCGATGAGGATGCTTCTCTGATCCTACTCATTGACGATGCGTCTTTCAAGCCTCAGGTGATCACGCCTCTCGAACGTTCCGCCAATACGATCGACCTCCTCAAGAGCATCACCGATAAGTTTGGCGATATCCTCAATAAACTCCCCGAGAAACTGGATGATTAAACGTTATACTTTGCCCGAAATGGAGCGCGTCTGGACTCCTGAGAACCGCTATGAATGCTGGCTGGAAGTGGAGCTTGCCGCGTGCCGTGCCATGCATGAACTGGGGATGATCCCCGCGGAAGACTTCGCCACGATCGTGGAAAAAGCCGATTTCGACGTGGAGAGGATCGACGAGATCGAAGCCGTCACCCGTCATGACGTGATCGCTTTTCTGACCAACGTCGCCGAATACGTCGGCCCACCCTCCCGCTGGATCCATTATGGCATGACCTCATCGGACGTGCTGGACACCGCGACCTCGCTTCAGCTCAGGCAAGCCGGCGAACTTATCCTGACCGAACTTACCCGCCTGGCTGAGACTCTCAAGCTCAAAGCCAGGGAATACCGCAACACCATCTGCATGGGGCGCAGCCACGGTATTCATGCGGAACCGACCTCTTTCGGACTGAAGTTTGCCCTCTGGTATGATGAAGCTCAGCGGGATATCGCCCGCCTCAAGGAAGCGATCGCCACGGTCAGCGTTTGCCAGCTCTCCGGCGCCGTAGGAAACTACGCGCATCTCTCCCCTGAAGTAGAATCACGAGCAGCTAAGTATCTTGATCTGGAGCCGGTGAACATCTCGACCCAGGTCATCCAGCGCGACCGCCATGCCCATTTCCTGCACGTCGTCGCCCTGATCGGCACCCTTCTGGAAAAGCTCGCCCTGGAGATCAGACATCTGCAGCGGACAGAGGTTCTCGAAGCCGAAGAGAACTTCGGCAAGGGTCAGAAAGGCAGCTCCGCCATGCCGCATAAACGCAACCCCATCGTCAGCGAGCAGCTCTGCGGACTTGCCCGTCTCCTGCGCAGCAATGCCGACGCCGCGATGGAAAACAACGCCCTCTGGCACGAGCGTGACATCTCCCATTCCTCCGTCGAGCGGATCATCCTGCCGGATAGCTGCATTCTCCTGCATTATATGCTGGACAAAGCCACCAAACTCATAGACAACCTGCTCGTTTATCCCGAAAACATGCAGAAGAATATCGCCAAGACCAACGGACTCGTCTTTTCCCAGGCGCTGCTCCTGCATCTTGCCAATGCCGGTGTCTCCCGCGAGGAAGCTTATTCCCTCGTGCAGAAAGACGCTATGCAATGCTGGAAGACCGGCGAGTCGTTCCAAAAACTCGTCCTGGACGATCCCGAGATCACCAAAGTCATCCCACCCGATGAACTCAGGAACATCTTTGATTTCAGTCGCTATCTTCAGAATGTGGACTATATTCTCAAGAGATGCGGAATCATCTAATCCCCAAAAGACCATGAGGTAAAACTATGCGTAAATTACTCATTCTGACCCTGTTGCTCTGCCTGAGCCTGCCCATCCTCCTTTCCGCCCAAACCGCGGATAAGATCCTTGGCACCTGGTACAATGGCGAAAAGACCAGCAAGATCCAGGTCTATAAAACTTCAAACGGCAACTATGCCGGCAAGATCGTCTGGCTCAAGGTACCCAATAACGAAGCCGGAACCCCCAGACTCGACGTCAAGAACCCCGATAAATCCCTGCGTAGCCGTCCTTTGATGAACATGGTCGTCCTGACCGGGCTCAAGTCCAAGGGCGAAGGCAAGTTCGACGGCGGAAAGATCTACGATCCCAAAAGCGGAAACACCTATTCCTGCAAAGGCGAGCTCAAGGGCGACAATACCCTTGCCCTGCGCGGCTTCATCGGAGTCTCACTCGTGGGACGCACCGATACCTGGACACGCACCAAATAAGAGAACAAACGATACTGACCTGAGCGGAGATTTATGAACGATTCCAGATATGTCTATACGCCCGTAAGATACCTTACCCGACTGAAGCGGATGCAATACCGCAAACAGATCCTGCCGATGATCACCATTGCCGTCGGCATCGCCCTGCCCTATATTTTTCACGGCTTCCGCTGGCTCTTCTACCCTGCCCTGGCGATCGCCATCGGGGGAATCATCTGGGATATGTGGATCATGGGAAACTACCGTCAGCGGGATAGGATCTCAGCTCCGGAACCGGACGATATCGTCGCCCCGATCGAAGGCAAGATCAAGTTCGTCCGCGCCAATCAGGATATTACTCTGGTCAATATCTACAAGAGCTTCCTCGACGTCGTGGAGATACGCTGTCCCCATGCCAAAGCCATTCTCGAGGATGAAATGCTCAAATTACACCTGGATATGGGAACCGTGACCTTCCGCTTCAACGCGGAAAACATCATCTGGTTCGACGATCCGGAATTCACCGCCGGTTCTGTTCTGGGCATGATCTATGGACCCGGCACCTGCTCAGTCAGCCTGCCCACGGGCATGGAAACCGCCCTCCGGGCTGATGCCCTCGTCCATGCCGGACAAACTATGATCACCACTGTCAAGGGAGAACCTCGCAGCATTACGGTGGGGTAGGGAACAGGGAACAGGTATCAGGTAACAGGTATCAGAGAGTCCCTGTTCCCTGATACCTGATACCTGATACCTGATACCTGATACCTGATACCTGATACCTGAT
>DAOPZE010000110.1:0-8379 GCA_035353255.1 Candidatus Cloacimonadota bacterium | reverse complement strand
AACCTCATCTTCCGGCTATCCTCTCTCTATCATCTTACGTCATGACGTAAGATGATAGAGAGAGGATAGGGTGATGATGCCCGTAAGATCAGAGGCGCAGAAGCCCCCCAAAAGAGGAGAAAAATAACCCTCTATTCGTCTTCGTTATGATGTTTGATGACCTTCCCCACTGCCATATAGATGGTGTTTTCGGCAATATTGGTCGAGAGATCGGCGATCCTTTCGAGATTCTTGGCGACACGTAGGAGGTGAAGATAGCGCTCCGTCTGCAGAGGATCGGCTTTGAGCAGATCGACCAGAAGGTGATAGATCCGGCGGTTAAGTTCATCGACAAAGTTATCGGCGTCGCACACTTCCCGCGACTTCGTCTCATCGCACGTGGCAAAGGCATTCAGGCTGTCCCGGAGCATCGTCAGGGTCGCGCGCTTCATCTCCGCCAGTTCCGGCACTTCTCTGACAACGGGATTCCCGATGAGATGCTCGACGCTTTCGGCGATATTCACAGCCTGGTCGCCCAGACGTTCCAGATCGTTATTGATCCTGTAGATCATCAGGATCAGACGCAGGTCACGCGCTTCGGGCTGATGGAGCGCGATCGTCGCGGTGCACTTGTTATCCAGCTCCAGCTCGATCTGATTGACCCGATTTTCAAAGCTGAGGACATTATTCAGGAGGTCTTCCGAGTTACGGTAGAGACCATCGATGGACATCGAGACCATTTTCTCCACGAGGGAGGCTTCGGACATCAGTAGCTGCTTGAGTTCCAGTATCTTATCTTGTATCATCATATTCTCCTTGATCAGCCGAAGACGCCTGTCAGATAGGCTTCGGTGCGTTTATCGGCAGGGACGGTGAACATCTTTTCGGTGCGGTCAAATTCCACCAGTTCACCCAGGTACATGAAAGCGGTGTGATCGGAGATCCTGCCCGCCTGCGCCACGTTGTGAGTGACGATGAGGATCGTGACGCTCTTCTTCAGTTCCAGGCAGAGCTCCTCGATCTTGGCGGTTGATTGCGGATCGAGCGCGGAGGTGGGTTCGTCCAGAAGCAGGACCTTGGGGCGGTTTGCCAAGGCGCGGGCAATGCACAGCCGTTGCTGCTGACCGCCGGAGAGGCACATCGCTGAGCTGTTCAGCCGGTCTTTAACCTCGTCCCAGAGCCAGGCGGCACGGAGGCTTTCTTCGACGCGATCCCTGAGCTCATGCCGGGGAAATTTGCCCTGGATCATCAGACCATAGGCGACGTTGTTGAAGATGCTCTTGGGGAAGGGATTGGGCTTCTGGAAGACCATGCCCACGCGAGAACGGATCGTGGTGACATCAGCCCTGGGAGCATAGATATCCTCCTCGCCGAGAGTGATCTTTCCGGTGATCCGGGTCTCGGGAATGAGGTCGTTCATGCGGTTAAAACAACGCAGCAGAGTGGATTTCCCACAGCCTGAGGGTCCGATCATAGCGGTGACCTGATTGGAGTGGACGGGCAGATTGACGTCGCGCAGGACGTGGTTCTTGCCGAACCAAAGATTCAATTCTGAGGTCTGGATCTGGATGTTTACCATTGTCTTTTTCTCCTGATGGAACTTCGGATGATGATCGCAGCACCGCTGATCAGCAGCACAAGTAATAGCAGCACCAGAGCGGTACCATAGGCGATCGGAACTTGAGACCCGGGATGGGTGCCTTCCGTCATTAGCGCATAGATGTGATAGGGCAGCGCCATGACCTCATCGCCGGGACCCTGTGGCAAACGCCTCGAATAGAAAGTCGCGGCGGTGAACATGATCGGAGCGGTCTCTCCCGCCACTCTACCGACGCTGATGATCGCTCCGGTCAGCACGTTGGGCAGCGCAGCCGGCATCAAGACTCGCATGATCGTCTGCCGCGGAGTCGCTCCCAGAGCCAGAGACGCATCACGAAACTCGACCGGAACCGCCCTGAGCGCCTCTTCCGTGTTGTTGATGATCACCGGCAGAGCGAGGATAGCCAGGGTCAAGCCACCCGAGATCAGAGAAACGTCAAAGCCCATAAGATTGACGAAGATCGCCATGCCAAAGAGCCCGAAGATGATCGATGGCGTCCCTGCCAGGGTATT
Organism: Candidatus Cloacimonadota bacterium; assembly: GCA_035353255.1. GTDB lineage: Bacteria > Cloacimonadota > Cloacimonadia > Cloacimonadales > Cloacimonadaceae > PHBP01. Next base: position 6,288 of record DAOPZE010000110.1, on the reverse strand, counting down.
GATGGCGATCCTGAGAATGCGTACCAGCCAACGCGGTCGGGCATAGTTGGTCAGCCAGATCGCCGTAAAGATCCCCAGTGGCAGCGACACCAGCATTGCTAATGTTGTGAGCAGGAAAGTTCCCACGAGGGCAGGCCAGATGCCGCCTTCGGTCATAGCGTTGCGCGGCATGCTGAAGAAAAACTCAGGGCTGAGAACGGCAAAGCCCTTGCTGAACATCCTGATGAGGAAGATCAGAAGAAAGATGGCGGTGATCAGCAGCATCGAGCCCATGAGCGAAGTGCCCAGAATGTTTGAAAGCTTGCGCTTGTTCATGCGTCCCTCTTTTTCAGGAAGACCAGTTCCGTGACGAGATTGGAGACGAAGGTGATCAGAAATAGCAGGATCGCCAGGGCAAAGAGCGACCGGTAATGCAGATCTCCCATGACGGTTTCGCCCATTTCAGCCGCAATAGTGGAGGTCATTGGACGCGCCGGCGCAAAGATCGACTCCGGAATGCTGGCTGCTCCTCCCGCAACCATGAGTACGACCATTGTCTCTCCTATCGCCCGTCCAAAGCCCATCAGTACGCTTCCGATGATGCCGCTCTTCGCAGCCGGGATCACAGCCTTGAAGATCGTCTCAATTCGGGTCGCGCCCAGGGCGAATGATGCCTCACGAATGTTTCTGGGAATACCGGATAGAGCGTCCTCACTCATGCTGCAGATGATCGGCACGATCATCACACCCAGTATCACAGAAGCGGTGAAGACATTCAGCCCAGTCTCCAACCCGAGCCATTCACGCAGAAGAGGAGCCAGAAAAGCCATACCGAAGAGTCCGTAAACCACCGAAGGAATGCCCGCCAGAAGCTCGATGACCGGCTTGGCTATCTCCCTGAGACGGTTGCCGGCTATCTCCGAGATGAAGATGGCGCTACCCAGACCCAGGGGAATGGCGATGATCAGCGCACCCAGAGTCACTACCAGCGAACCCACGATCAGCGCCAGGGCTCCGAATTCACGCGGCGTGTGAGTTGGATACCAGCTGTTGGTAAAGAGAAATTCCCGGATGCCGACCGATCTGAACAGGGGCATTCCCTCGCCGAAGATCCCGGCGATTATCCCCAGCATACAGGCAATGGTCAGCAGTGCCGCGAGATAGGTCAACGACCTGAATGTCTTTTCTTTGAAGCTCTTCATCTTACCGCCTCAACCGCGGGAGCGAAGGCTCCCGCGAATATTGTCGTATGTTCGTAGTTATGGAGGTTCAAGTATCTAATTCAGGGTGACGAAGCCCTGATCTTTGACTATCTTCTGTCCGGCAGCTGATTGGATAAAGGAGATGTAGCGGTTCACGTCGCCGGCAGCTTTACCGTTGGTGTACATGTAGAGCTTACGGGACAGCTTGTAGGTGTTGTCCTTGACGGTTTTCTCGCTGGGCATGGTGCCATTGACGCTCACCAGCTTGACATCCTTGGTAAGATATCCCAGTCCGATGTAGCCGATCGCGCCGGGAGTATTTCCCACGGTGGACGCGACGGCGTTGTTCGAAGCCAGAAGCTGCGCGGAAGAGATTACCTTACTACCACTCAAAGCCTTCTCGTTGAAGACCTCAAAGGTTCCCGAAGCCACATCACGCGATACTACTACGATCGGTAGTCTCGCTCCGCCAACCTGGCTCCAGTCCTTGATCTTGCCTGTGTAGATGTCTTTGATCTGGGCAATGGTGAGGTTCTTCACGGGATTCTTATCGTTCACGACGATAGCAATCCCGTCCAGAGCGATAGCATAAGGTGTCGGGTTTATCCCTTTCGAGCGTGCCTGAGTGATCTCCTTGGCTTTCATGGGACGGCTGGAATTGGCTATTTGCACGGTGCCGTTCTGCAAAGCGGCGATGCCCACCCCTGAGCCACCACCACGCACGGAGATGTTTACTTCCGGATGCAGATCCATAAAGGCTTCTGCGGTTGCCTGAGCTATGGGCAGCACGGTCGTGGAACCGGAGCAGGTTAGCTGTCTGCCTTTCGCGAGAAGCGGGATACTGATCAGGCTAATGACCAACGCGAGGATGAAAAGTCTATTCTTCATGAGTAACTCCTTAGTTCTTGATGGTTGTGGCAAAGCGCCATTTGAATTGCAGCATCAGTGTGTCCGTATCTTTGAGTCCGTGCGCGTAAACCGGAGCGGACTCTGCTTCATCGTAGGTCTTGTTTGTGTAGTTCAGTTGCACTTGCATGGCGGGATTATCGCTCTCGTCGTGCATGAAGTTGTAGTTCACGCCCGCGGTGACAGCTGTCATCAGGTTTATATTCTGGGGATTGTCCGTTTCATCCCAGCGGTCATATCGTCCCAAGATCTCCAGATCAGTCCCGATCAGACTCCTGAGCTTCAGTGTGGGAAACACGCATAACGCGTTGGCGGAGTAATCCTTGTTGCTGAAAGCATCCGCGAAAGTCACATCTTTACCGGTGTATTCGACCCAGATATCCAGTGGGCCATAGGCTGCCCGAAGCAGTCCATCCCAGAGAAGTTGCCTGGAATAATTGCCATTGGCTGTAGCATTGGCGAGCAGAATCTCTCTTTCCGTGCTGTTGTTCATGACCGAACCTCCGAGCGTCAATCCGGAAACAGGCGTCAAGCGCAGATTTGCCAGATAGCTGAGATCGGTATTATCTTTGAGGTTGCTTCCATAATTCTTGTAGCCCTCACCGTTGTAGGCACCGAGAGCATATTCTCCCAGGCCGCCAGGGATGAAACCATTCAGTGTGATTCCATAGTCTGAGGAGTTTGCAAGCTTGTATTCATCCGTCGGCGCTTTGCCGATCAGACTGTAATTCCAATCATATATACTGCCGAAATAGACTTTCTGCAATCCCACAGTAGTCGTCATTTCCGGGATGGGAAAGAGACGGGAAAAGTCCACATAAGCATATTTAAGCTTGATGCCGGCACCGTCTTTGAGTGCGTCTGAACTGAAGAGATCGACGGTCAGACGTCCCTTGATCGTTTCGCTGAATTTTGCTTCCAGCCCGACGTAGCCGCGTTCCAGGGAGAAGTTGTTCCTGAGTGTAGCGTCTGTGCTGTCTCCAGGAGCTTTCCCATTTTCCATTGTCCAGCGGTTCCAAAGTTCGCCGCTCAGCTTGAGTTCCTGCGCTTGAACGATCCCCGGCACCAGCAGGATGCCAAGAATCAGCATAAGAATGATCTGTTTCATTCGTTACTCCTTTATTCCTTTTTGATCTGCCCTGTTATACGGACGGATTGTTAGGAATTGATAAGGAGCAGGTTAAGAATTGTTAACTATGGGGAAAGGTGGCGTCAGAGCCGGCTCTTGAGCCTACGTAAGGCTTTAGCGCGCAGTTGCTTGACTTTCTCGATCGAGATTCCAGCTTTGAGAGATATCTCTTTCAGAGTGAGACTGTTTCCATACGACAACTGCAGGATGAGGCGTTCCGCATCCGGCATATCTTCAGGTAGGTCCAGTCCATTTGTGGTGTGCGGCGGAGGTTCCTGATCCGCAAGCAGAGCAAGCTTGTCATCTTCGAGTGCCACAGCCTGCAGCGAGCTTGACCCTTCACGCTGAAGCGCCAGAAGGATATGCTTCCTGATCCAATAGACAGCGTAGGTCGTGAACTGCGCGCCCCGATCCGGCTGAAAGTTCCGCGCTGCGTGAACGAGCCCCAGAAGCGCCTCCTGATTCAGATCCTCGGGAGGCAGCCCCTTGTTCCTGAATGCCTTAGCCACGCCATAAGCAAGCCTGCCGTAGTCTTGGATCGCCCGTTCCGGGTCGATCCCGCCGGTTTCCTGTCCTCGTTCCTGTGTATCAGAGACCATAAAGCTTGTCCTATTGATCATGTTCCGTGAGAACTTCCAGATGCTGAAGCGGTATCCCAAGCCTGAAGGTCGTCCCCTCGCCCACGCTACTGGTGACCGAGATCGTGCCATGATGCAGCAGGACGATGTGTTTGACGATCGCCAAGCCCAGCCCTGTTCCGCTCTGACTCCGGTTGCGGGAGGGATCAGCCACATAGAACCGTTCAAAGATCCTCGGCAGATACTGCTCTTCGATTCCCCTGCCGGTGTCAGACACTTCGATATTCACTGTCTCTTCTGCAGCCCTGACCCGGATCGTCACACCCCCGCTCTCCGTGTAGCGCAGGGAGTTTTGCACCAGATTGATGAAGACCTGTTCAAACTTATAAGGATCACAGACCAGACGGGACATGCCGGATTCCGGAACGATCCTCAGATATAGTCCTTTTTCTGCCAGTTCAGGCTCCAGAATAAGCTTGAGATTGGCAAAGAAGGCATCCAGACTGATGTCCCGGGTCACAAGTTCCGAGACGCTTTCCAGGCGGATAAGCTGTTCCAGATCGCTGATCAGATGGATCAAGCGTTCGGTATGACTCTGTATTATTCTGAGATAGCGTGAATGTTCGCCGCCCGGATCCTCCTGCATGGCTTCGGTATAGCCCTTTACCGCTGTCAGAGGCGTGCGCAGTTCATGCGCCAGATTCACGATGAAGTCCTTCTTCATCTGCGCGGCTTCCTGTATGGCATCGATATTGTTGAGAATAAATACTTTGCGCTTGGTGGAATCGTTCCTCGAGATGGAGAGAATATAGCTGTGTCCCAGAAGCTGAATGTCCTGGCTCTGTTTCACGTCCGCGGAATCCGAATTCCTGATGCAGTCGAGCAACGAAGGATCACGGATGACTTCCCAGTAGTATTGTTTCAGCAGCGGGTCATAAGCGCCGAAGAGCTCCCTGAAAGGCTCATTGACCCATTCCAGCGCGCCTTCATAGCTCTGCGACCAGAGCACGTCTTCGATCGAACTCAGCACGAGACGCAGCTCTTCCCGGTGCACGGCAAGGTGACCGATCGTACTATCAAGCCTATCCAGCATCCGGTTCAGGTCCCTGCCCGAACGGTCAAACTCCTCCCAACCGGGATCCGGGAACCTTAGGCTTTGTTCCCCTTCGCCGACCCGTTTCGCGACTATGGAGATCTGGTCATTCCGACGCTTGAGTAAGACCCTGAGAAAGATAATTATGACAAGCAATTCCAGCACCAGTAAGCCGAGAATGATCTCCGGAGGGAAGTTCAACGCCAGGATCACGGTCAGCACCGCCAGAACAAGAGCGTGTCCCAGGATCAGCAGACGGGTCAGGCTGGGTTTATGCGTCATTTTCGTCCTTTGCGTCCCGGGTCGTGCTGAGTTTATAGCCCAATCCCCTCACGTTCCTGATCAGTTCGGCGAATTCTCCCAGCTTTTCCCTGAGGTTTCTGATATGCACATCGACCGTCCTTTCGATCACGATCTTATCCGTTCCCCAGAGGTGATCGAGGATCTGATTGCGGTTATAGACCCAGCCGGGGCGTTTGCTCAGCAGCTGCAGGATCTTGAATTCTGTCAGGGTCAGATCGACCCGTTTGTCATGAATATATGCTTCGTAAGTGTTAAAATCCAGCCTGAAGCCGGGTACGATCGTAAGAACATTGCGTGTGCTTTCCCATCCGCTCCGGCGCAGAACAGCCTTCACCCTCGCCAGAAGTTCTTTCGTATCAAAGGGTTTCGTCACATAGTCATCAGCGCCGTATTCCAAACCTCTGACCCGATCCTCGATATCCGCGCGGGCGGTCAGCATCAGGATCGGGATTCGTTTCCAGTCCGGGTCGCTTTTAATGACGCGACACGCCTCCAGCCCGTCCATATCCGGCAGCATAAGATCCAGAACTATCAGATCAGGCGTTTCGTCACGCAGTTGTTCCAGCATCGGACGAGCCCGGAGAAAGCACCGCGTACGGTGTCCTGCCCCTTCCAGCTTTAACTGAAGAAGCCCGAGAATATCTTCATCATCCTCGACGATGAAGACTGACGCATTGACTTTTTTTTCTTCCATACCTCCGGGACAATCACGCCGTAATGCCAATTATGGCAAGGAAAAACACCGTTTCTTCGGTTAAATATTCTTAACAATTCTTTTGGGAGAAAGCGGAGCTTAGTTTTGAGCAGGTGATGCGGATCGTCTACCCTTTTTTATTATTCCGCTGTCATTGGGTTTTCAGCGACAGGATGTCGCTGCTACTTATAACTAAGCTGTGCATGGAGTTCAAAACGCCGCATACAGTCTTGAATTGACCCCGTATCTTGAAGGGCGAATTGGACTTCATGGCGGCAGTTCCCTTAAGTATCTATAGTTTAGTTATCATCCGCAGCTGTACGTTTTGAAGTCCAAGACGGCGCTAAGAAGAGTTATCAACGTAAAGAGTGTTTAGCCGCCTTGAACTCCAAACTCAAATCCGC
>DAOPZE010000109.1:7107-8411 GCA_035353255.1 Candidatus Cloacimonadota bacterium | reverse complement strand
TCATCCGGCTATCCTCTCTCTATCATCTTACGTCATGACGTAAGATGATAGAGAGGGGATAGAGAGAAGATAGTAATATGTAAGAGTGTGTGAATTGGCAGCGACATCCTGTCGCTATCAGTGATAGATAAGTTATGCTATTGGCTGTATCTCATTATTTAGCATCAGGTTAATCAAAGGCAAAATTTCAGTAATCAAATTTTCGACGCAGAACCTAGAGTATCAGGTTTTCGGGGACAGGATGTCGCCGCTTCTTCAAAAGCGCTTCTGTGTTTAAAGAGATACTCATCCCAGCGCCACATCGAGCAGCATCATGATGGCAAAGCCAAGCATGACTCCCGCAGTGGCGAGGTGGCCGTGTTTGCCCTTTTGGGATTCGGGGATGACCTCTTCCGCGACAACGTAGATCATCGCGCCGGCGGCAAAGGAGAGAGTGTAGGGCAGGATCGGACGGGCAAGCTGGACCATCAAAGCGCCGAGGACGCCACCAATGGGTTCGATCATGCCGGAGAACTGACCCCAGAAGAAGCTTTTCCAGCGAGAAATACCTTCGCGACGCAGAGGAATGGAGACCACAGCTCCTTCGGGAAGGTTCTGGATGCCGATACCCAATGCCAGAGCGATCGCGCCGGCAAGGGAAGCGCTGGGAATGCCATAGGCAAGCGCGCCGAAACCAACGCCCACCGCCAGACCTTCGGGAAAATTGTGCAGAGTGACCGCCAGAAAGAGCAGAGTGGACTTACCCCAGGGGGTCTTGATCCCTTCCCGGGTGCTGATATCCTCGCCGGGATGGACGTGCGGCAGGAGCAGATCGACTCCCCAAAGAAAGGTTCCGCCAAGCAGGAAGCCACATACAGCGGGAACCCAACTGCCATTGGACATCTCGATCGCGGGATTGAGCAAAGACCAGAAACTGGCTGCGATCATGACGCCGGCGGCAAAGCCCAGCATGGTGTCCATGATCCAGTCCTTGACAGACTTGAAAACGAGGACGAAGCTCGAACCAAGCGCGGTCATGAACCAGGTGAAGAGGGTGGCGTAGAGGGCAAGGAGGACGGGGTCTGTGCCGGAAAAAGCCTGCATCAGTCTCTGTTGTAGAAGGCTTCGATCGCGGTCAGCATCTTCTCGATTGCATGATTGGGGTCGTCCAGTGCGAGGGTCTTCTTATCGCCGTTATCAAAGGTGATCACGACGTTGCCCAGAGCTTTGGAGATCTCCCTGATCTTGGGGATCACGAGATAGCTTTTTCCCAGGTGCTCGTCATCATAGACAAATATTGATCTCATCATGCCTCAATAGCGTTT
>DAOPZE010000109.1:0-7007 GCA_035353255.1 Candidatus Cloacimonadota bacterium | reverse complement strand
AGGGGGAAGGACTGGGAAAAGGTCTCCCCCGGACGCAGATATTCCACGTCCGAGGGGTCAAAAGAGATCAGCGAGTAATCCGGATCATCCGCCCCGCTGAAGTATTCATCAAAGAAATAGCACTCTTCGATCGCGTCAAGTTTGAGATTGGAATTGGTGACGATCGAGGCGGTGCCGACCAGCCGGACATAGCCGGTATTGCCTTCTTCGTGGATGGGGAGGCAGATCTCCACCCAGCGGTTGTTGGCGATTTGTTGCACCTTGGAATCCCCGGAGAAGGTCACGATCCAGTATCCGTCATTAAAAGCGAACAGCACGATCGGACGAACGTGAGGCTGCTTCTTGTCCAAAGTCGCCAGATAGGCGTACTGGTTCTGCCGGATCCAGGACATGACTTCCTGTTGCAGGGCGGATTCGTTGGTGCGTGCCATGAGCCTAGCTCCTGACGATCGTGACCTTGGTGACGATCGCTTGATCCGTCACGAGAGGGTTATCTTTGGAATCGCGGGGAAGGTTCTCGATCTTGTGCACGATATCCATGCCGGAGAGAACTCTGCCAAAGACGGTGTGCTTGCCGTTGAGGTGGTAAGCGCCGGGCTTTTTTGTGACGATGAAGATCTGCGAACCGTTGGTGTTGGGTCCCGAATTCGCCATGCAGATGGTGCCGTAATCCACTGGAGCGATGAGGCTTTGCTTGTACAACGTGCCGGTGAAGCCGGTCTTTCCTGTGTAAAACTCGACGGTCTTCTTCATGAAGGGGCCAAAGCTGTTCGCGGCATTGCAGGCGTCGATGATGGCTGAGATCTCGACGTCGGTGGGTTTCCCGCTCTGCAGATAGGGAAGCACGACCTTGGTCCAGACGGTGTTGGCATCCGCTTCGGAAGTCAGAGCGCCGGTCAGGACTTCGCCTTGCTTGTAGCATTCATCTTCAAATCTGTAGCCGGGACCGCCCATTCCATCATTGGAACGATCGGTGTCCTTGGTGTTCGGGTCTCCGCCCTGGATCATGAATTCCGGGATCACACGGTGAAAATAGGTTCCGACATAGAAGTCAGACTCAGCGAGTTTAATAAAGTTGTCCACGGTCTTGGGAGTGAGTCCGGACCAGAGTTCCACCTCGATGTCTCCCTGATTGGTCTGAATGATAGCTCTGGGGTTCGTATTAGTCAATTCGATCTCCTTATCGTCGGCATAGAGGACCAGAGCGGTAGCAATGAGCACCGCGATGATCAGCAGTTTGAATAAAGCCGGTTTATACATCTTAACTCCTATTATTCGGGTTTGTGGGCATAATTACATAGCTCCGCAAATCCGTCAATGATATTTATATAAGTAAAGTTCTTCATCCAATCCCCGCAGTTGAGATATTCGCCCTTATCGAGACGCAGATGAAGCGGATGATGGCTGTGCCCGAGAACGACGATGTCATAGCCCTGAAGCTTGATCTGGTGTTCCGCGAAGCTTTGCAGTCCTGCTTTCTTGAGGCGCAGGGCGTCTTTATAGACCCGACGGGCATTGCTCGAACGGGAGAGACGTGAACCGATCTGCAGACCCAGCTCAGGATGCAGGAAACCATAAAGCTTGCGCACCAAAGAAGTCCTCAGGGTCGAGCGGAAGATCCTGTAGCGAACATCGTTCACGGTATGCAGATCACCATGAGTGACAAGGATCCTCTTGCCGTCACAGGTGTTCTTGTAAGCATCCTGATGGATCTCCACGGGGAGGATGTCAGCGAAGAAATCACCAAACCAGAAGTCGTGATTCCCGCTGATATAGACGATCTTGCAGCCTGCGTCATGGATATCCGCAAGCAGTCTCAGGAGAGGAAAATACTGCTTGATGATCGTATGAGAGGTCTCAGACCAGAGGTCGAAGATATCTCCGTTCAGGATGAACAGGTCGTACTTGCCGACACACTCTCGGAAGAAATCCAGAACGAGCCTGTGACGCTGCTGCTCTTCGGGATCAAGCCGGGTAAACTTGAAGTGGATATCTGAAACGATACAGATCTTCACTTCTGCCTCGTCAGGAGATAATAGACGATGTTGACGCCGAACTTCAGGGCTGTCTCACGCAGTTCCTGGGGGTCTTTGTGCGTCTGAGGATCCGCCCAGCCGTCAGAGATATTGCTCTCGTAGGTGTAGAAGGTCATGAGACGACCGTTATCGTCAAAGATGCCAAAGGCTTGAGGACGCTTCTCGTCGTGCTTGTGGATCTTGGGAAGCCCGGCTGAGAAGTCGTAGAAACAAGTGAAGAGAGGAAAAGAACCATCCAGCTCGACGAGTTCGCGCTCTGGAAAGATACGCTTGATCTCACGGCGGAAGGACTCGTCCATGCCATAGTCATCATCAGCGTAGAGGAATCCGCCCCGCTCCATCCAGTCACGCAGGTTCTGCACCTCGCGGTCTGTGAAACGGATATTGCCGTGCCCGGTCAGATAGACGAAGGGATATTCAAAGAGTTTGGCTTCGCTCGCCTTGACCACCGATTGCTCGGTCGGAAACGTCGTATTGACAGCGGAATTCAGGTAGATCGCCAGATTGGGAAGAACCTCAGGATCGTTGTACCAGTCTCCCCCACCGTCATAGTTCAGACGGGCGAAACCTGTTCTGAGCGGGCTGTCCATCACTGCCGGGAGCGGCAGGCATAGACAGGCGAGCAGAAGAACAACGAGGTATCTGGGCATGGTCAGTTGATGATCTTGAGCTTGATGCAGATGAGCGAACGTTCCGCGATGGCGTAGAAAGTATTGTCGAAGGTGTCGTAGTCTGAGAGACGTTCCAGCTTCTGTTTGAGCCTGACCTGCGAGAAAGCATCACCACGATTGCTGTCTAGAATGCTGAGGCCAAACTCGTCAGGGATGATGATGATGCTACTGTTCAGACGCGCGTCGTCGGCATTGGTAAGTTCTATCGGATGAAGCTTTTGCTGCGGCAGAGGCTGATCCAGGATGGTTCCGCGCCAGTTGACAGTGCCACGCTCGTCGAGACCGATCACGGTTTTATCAGCCAGCACGGCGATCAGCGATGCCTTCGTGCGGGTCAGGGAGACGATGTCCGCGGACATCTCCTGATTCCAGAGGAGGTTACGTTCCTTCTTCCCGTAAGAGGAGAGGGTCTTGCCGGAAGCAAGATAGATGTTATTCAGGTCAAAGACGGGATTGGCGCTCGCCTCATAGGGGAGCTGAGTCGTCCAGCTGATGCTGCATTCAATGTTCCGTGCCGCGGAATTGAGCATCTTGTCCACGACGTCCACGACCTTCGCGTTCTCCATCTTCAGGGCTTCGGGGAGCTTTTCCAGGCTGGTATTCTTCTGCGATTGGAAGATCATCCCAAGTTTTCTGATCCCGGTCTCCAGGAAGTTGTTGCCGAAGGACTTATAGACGACTGCGAGGATAGTGATGAGGATCACTACGATAGCTGAGATCTGCAGACGGGAAAGCTTCTTGCGCTTTTTGGGCTGAAGCTCCGTCTTCCCTGCGAGAACCAGCCAGAGGGGATTGGTCACCCCCGCGTAGGAATCCAGCAGAGCGTCGATCGTCGCCAGATCCTTGATCTGATCGAAGAGCTTGGTGGCAATGACCGAGGGAACTACGACGAGCTCGCGCCGGTCTTCGATCAGTATCCTCGTGACCTTCACCCGCATATCACGCTCCGAATAACCGAACAGCTCGAGTTCATCAGCTGTCTTGACGTGATAATGTTTCCAGTTCTTGCCGACACTTTCCACCGTCGTGTCCGATGCCATGGCGCAGAAGATCCTGCCAAACTGGACAAAGAACAGCTCCCGTTCATAGAGCAGCCCGAAGAACAGCGAGATTCCCTTCTCGACGAGATTGCTCTTACGCAGCCTGGCATGCAGCTTCCAGTGGTACTCGGCGAAGAAGCTTTTAAGCCAGCTCTCGGCTTCCATCTTGCTGTGAGTGAGAGGCTCCGCGTTCAGGATCTCCAGCTTGATCTCCGCCTGGATCTCTTCGAGCTCCGTGTCCTTCTCAGGATGCCAGGTGCAGAGAAACCAAGCCGTCTTACCGTCAGATGAGGCATAATAGTCACAATTACTACCGGGAGAAGTGTAAAACTTGTTCTGGATAGAGATCATCTTAAGACCACCATTTGATGTAGGAGCGATAGAACACGCGCCACAGGGTGGGCAGATCCATCAGCATGTTCGTGTATGCCGCGTTTGCCAGCGGACACCAGCATTCTTTTTTGTGGACACTGCGCCGTTCCAGATCTCCTTCCGTGCTGAACCATGCCTTACGGAAGTTGTAATCTGTCTTGCGCAGATTGCCGACGACCCGGGACTTGATGCAGCAGCTCCAGACGTCTCCATCGGGAGAGATCTGCGCCGAAGCGATGCCCGAATAGCAAGGGATGATCTGCTTCTGATCCCTGAGGGTCTGCTTGACCATGTTATAATATTCGATCCTGAATGCCTGTGTGATCTTGCTCATCCCCTTGGGTGTCTCGTTTTTGATCCTGTGGATGAGGTAATCGATGGCAGATTTATAGTCGACCAGGCTCGGTGTGATATTCGTGCCCATGGTATCCAGCTCGATGCGTTCCTCAGCGATCTCTGTGATATAGGAATCCGGCTTGAGTCTCAGGAGGTCGTTCGCGATCTGGGAAAAGTTCTGCACATTGAGGTTCGAGATGACCGTGTGGATTCCCACGCTGAGATTGGGCACCTTCAGAGCTTTGAGCCGCGTGAAGGTAGCCGTCGCTTTCTTATAGTTGCCCGGAACGTTGCGAATCTCGTCGTGCTGAGAGTCAAAACCGTCCAGTGAGACGTTGATTGTGATCTGGGATTTCGGACATGCCAGGCAGATGGCTTCGACCTTCTCCACAATGGTCTTGGTCAGGATACCATTGGTGGGGATATTGATGATCTTGGGCTTGGAGACGTCATAGATCGTCTTGACGACTTCGAAGATATCCTGCCGCAGGAAGGGTTCGCCACCGCTGAAGGTGATCCAGAAGGGACTGTGGCGGACGCTTTTAAAGATCTTGCGGTATTCCTCGACCGTGAGGTTATCCGCTTTCTTTTTCCAGATGTTGCAGGTGCTGCAGCGGGAATTGCAGGTGTAGAGCAGGCTGACCGTGTAGTTCATGGGAAGGATCAGGGGGAAGCCCAGATGCTTCATCAGCCAGTACCCGACGATTCTTAGTAAGATGCTAATGTATTTCAAACTTTCTCCGGTCTCACTTACTGAGGTCTTTGGTGGAGCGTGCGATATCCCAGGTGAAGGGATTCTTTTTCAGGAAATAAAAGTCAAAACTGCCCAGCGCGCGGCAATACATTTCCATCGCCATGACAGCGATCAGCTTGGGGATCTGCAGCGGATATTCCTGAGCTTCGGAGATCAGGATCCGCGAAAGAGTTCCGCCATCCTGCGAGGAGACTGAGTAGTTCTGTACTTTCTTCAGCCAGAGATGCCCGTTCTGGATACGACGGCGTTGCTTGACGAAGTCACGGAAGTTCTCCGGACCCTTGTTGCGGATCAGAGCGTTGCCGACGTATTTGAGGCGCAATCCGGCTTTACGGATCATCGCCTCGATCGAAGCTTCATCGACTGCGGAGTCTCGCGGGATCTGATCCATGATCCGGCGGAAGGCGATCATTTCTCCCAGCTTGGGAGAGATCAGCGCCATGCGGTGATGCAGTCTCCAGAGGAGGTGCACGGCATAGCCCATAAAGGTGTGAGGATCGTTAACTGGGACTGGTCTGCCTCCGGTCGCGCCGATCCTGGGATCGGAAAAGACGGATAAGAGCCGTTCCAGAGTATGCTCTTCGGGGATGACGTCGCCGGAGATCACCACTGCCAGAGGGTGTTTGGCTTCCGCGAGGAAGACGTTTATCGCCGCTGATTTGCCTTCACGTTTGGCTTGAGTGATCAGACGGACTCGGGGATGTTCGGCGGCGAACTCGGTCACCAGACTGTCTGTCGCGTCGGTGGACGCACTGGAGACCACGATGATCTCGGCGATCTCCGCCGTGACCAGGCGCTGATCCTCCAGAGCCTGAAGCAGTTTTATAATGTTCCCTGCTTCATTGTGGGCAAAGACGCCCACGGAACAGATCAATTTTTCGTTCATTTGCTTTGAGGTGTGTCCTTATGGATGGCATCGAGGATGCCGTTGATCAGTTTTCCGGTGTTTTCGGAGCAGTATTTCTTGGCGATCTCGAGAGCTTCGTTGATGATCACCGGAGCGGGAGTGCCCGTGAACATTAGCTCATAGACCGCCAGATGCAGAATGCCTCTGTCCAGTTGCGCGATGCTCTCGCAGGGCCAGTTCTGGGAGTGTTTATTTATCTCTGTCTCAATGTCTTCGAGGTTGATGATGGTGTTTTTGATGAGTTCATCCGCGAAGGCATAGACCGGAGTATCAGAAGGCACGTGCTCATCCTCGCCCAATTGCTCCAGCACGCCGGGATATTCATTCAGCAGGGAATACTCCCGAAAATCGGGATCGATCTCGCAAAAATCCAGCGCGTACAGAGTCTGAACTGCCATCTCACGCGCTTTGCGGCGTTGCCCCATTTACTTGAGCTCCTGATAGAGATTGAGCATTTCCAGGACTGCCGAGGCAGAGCTGAATCCTTTGTTGCCGGCTTTGGTCCCGGCTCTTTCGATAGCCTGTTCGATCGATTCGGTGGTCAAAACGCCATAGATCACGGGTTTGCCATAGCTCATGCCTACCTGAGCGATGCCTTTTGTGACTTCCGCGCTGATGTATTCAAAGTGAGGAGTCGCGCCGCGGATCAAGGCTCCGAGGCAGATCACGCCATCATAAGCGTCACTCGCCGCGACTTCCCCCGCGACCATGGGGATCTCGAACGCGCCGGGAACCCAGATGACCGTGATATCTTCGTCTTTGACCTCATGCCGTTTCAGGCAATCTATCGCGCCTTCCAGTAGTTTACCGCTGATAAACTCGTTGAACCGGCTGACTACGATAGCGATCCGATAACCTTTTGATACCAGATTTCCTTCGATGACTTTCATC
>DAOPZE010000108.1:0-8422 GCA_035353255.1 Candidatus Cloacimonadota bacterium | reverse complement strand
CTCAGACAGATCACGGGTAATGAAGATGAGACGGGTCGGGGTCTGCTCCGCGTCAAAGATGACCGAGGCGCTGATCAGAGCAGGGAAACTGTCCCCTCCTCTATTTTGAATATCCAGTTCCTGATTGCGGACATGCTCGCCTCCGAGCAACAGCGTGATCATCTCTCCAAACTGCTCTCTATCCTGCGGCAGAATATTGTCCAGAACGCTACCGGGATCTTTATCCTGTGCGGTTTCCAAGCCAAGAAGCCTCACAGCTTCGTCATTACAGGTCAGGATATTGCCATGGATGTCTGTGACGACGATCGATTCCGGAGAAGTGAGAAATATACTCAGGGTCTGTTCTTCTGCATCACGCAGTCTGAGTTCGGTGCGTTTACGCTCTTCTATCTCTTTATAGAGACTCTGCCTCTGTTCAAAGAACTGCTCGATCAGACTTGCCACGTCGGCAAATTCATTGCTCTTTTCGCTCAAGTCCGCGATCAGCTCAGGATGTATCTCTCTCAGGCTTTTGGAGATAAGACTTAGGGGAATGCTGATCCACTGCTCGATCAGGATAAAGTGGATAAAGAGAAAGAGCAGAATGAACCCGCCGGTGCCAAAGATTACCTGTTTTCCCAGGGACTGCATCTGTTTCAGATAAGGGTTCGAGATATAGAAAGTCAGCCAGAGTATCTCGCGTCCCTGCCAGTCCACCATGGGACGAACGATGCGGATATTGAACTGAGGTTGGTCTTTCTCGGTAGTGGCAGGCTCGACGCTATTCATGGCGAGGTCGTAACTTATGGATTTTGCCAGCCCCTTAAAGAAGGCACCGTCCCAGTTGTTGCCGATCATGATGTAACCCAGAGGATCGCTGTAAGTGCTATCCGCCTCAGCGTGAATGGTCGAAGCAACCGTCTGGAGATAGCTCTGTCCCGAACGTGCCAGAAAATCCATGTTGTGCCTGGCTGCCAGGCTATCCAGCAGCACAGGTTCATAGGCATAATCTCTCAGCGACGGGTAACTGGGGTTGCTCGCCGAGAAGATCAATTGATGCTGAACATCGTAAACCTGGATCAGGGCAAAATTGTGGGCGGAAAGCAGGGGAACGAGCTTTCTCTGTGCCCAGTTCAGATCCCCGGTCTTCATGAAGGAGATCATATCGCCGCTGGTTTGGTACTCGTTGACGATTCCCTTCTGGGTCTCTTTTTTGATCTCGATCACGGCATCGATGGTCTGCTTTCTGGCAAAAAGGTCAGACTCCTGAAAGATGCGCGATTCTGTATTCTTGATATGAATGAAGAGATAGAAATATCCCGCGAAGGCGATAGTGATCGCGATAAACAGGATCAGCAGACGAGTGGTTATCCTCACGTCTTTAGTATCTCCTCGGGTTCATTGGCAGAGCTTCGGCTCTGACGCTCAGGGTTTCGCGCTCTCTTTGGCGGTCTCGTGTGCTTTGATGGCGCGTGTCAGGGCATCATCGATGATGTCCACTTTGAGCAGCAGGATCAGTTCACGCTCTTTTTTCTCATATTTAGTGTATCCGGTCAGATATCTGATCCCGAATACCCACCAGGGCAGATCTTTGAGGATGGGGATACCGCTGCGGGAGGTGGATTCATCGGTATCATAAAGCCCGCCGATGACGGTTTCTTCACCATCATAGAGGATCAGTTCAGTAGAAGATTTGCTCTTGTTGATCACGGTGCTGACTGCGCCGGGAGTTCCTGTCGAACGCTCGATGCTGAGCACCAGATGCACGAGTTCCTTGCCTTCGACATCGATGATGGTGGGGACAACGTCGAGGATCACACCGGTCGCGAAGAATGTATCAGTGGTGTTGCCGGCTTCGTCCGCGGTCTTTACCGAAATATCCTGACCAACCTGGATGAAACCACGCTTACCGGAACTGACGGTCAGCACCGGTTGAGCGATAACGTTACCCTTCTGATCGCTCTCGATGGTCTTCAGTAAAGTGTTGACCTCGATAGTGTTCCCATCCCAGCCCGTAAGGCGTGAGACTCCCGCATTGAAGATACTTCCGGCAACGTTCTGGGCACCTGTGAAACCTACGTCAACATTTACCTTTCCATTGAGAAGTGTGGACCAATCGATCCCCAGAGAGCGCATATAGGCTTTATCCGCCACGACCGCCACTGCCTTGATACGGACAGATTTGGTCACGGCTTTTGATTGCTGTTCGACAACGGCAGCCTCAGTCTGAACTGCGACGTTTTTCAGGCAGTAGAATCCGGCGCTTTCTTCCACGAGGAGTCCGTTCTTGAGTGCGATAATATCCAGAGCTTTGCGCCAGGGCAGGCTCGATACGGGGATGCCGATGGGACCGCTGTAGGCACTCATGTTGATGATCTTCTTGGAGGTCTCGCGCAGGGCATAGATCTCCAGAATCTGGATCGCTTCGTTGATACCTGTGGTCTCGTTCACGGAGACCAAAGACTCTTGAGCATTAGCAACAACGGCAGCCAATGGACCTGTGAACAACAGGAGCAGGCTAAGGAACAGACTGATATACTTTATCATATTAACCTCATTTAGGTTGATTCAGGAATATGGTATGGTTTTCATAGACCCCATACTGGTTCAGCTTGAACACAGCTTTCCCGTTCACTGTGTCGATGCTGTATAGATAGCCATCGCGGACCTTGTCCCCCACGGCAAGAATGCGGATCACCTTCTGCTCGTCTCGGACGAAGATCCTGTTCTCAGTCATGGCGATCATGACCGCGGCATCGACTGCCAGCAGAGCAGGATCGTATTCCCTGGGCGGAGGAGTCTCATAAATCCGGGAATTGAACACGCTGTATCCTGTGTACAGAGGAGGGACGTCTTTCTTGGTAAGGTCTGCCGCTTCTGATCCTCCTTCCCGGAAGTGAGTCCGGAAGATCATCGAGAAGGACACCGTGTCGCTGTTTGCGACTCCATCGGCGCCTATAGTCAGTTCCTCAATGGTCAGCACAGCCCGCTGGTGCTCGATATTATGAGTCAGATAGAGCAGATCACGGTAATTCGTTCGACCGCTGACGACATACTCGTTCCAGCTGGTATCGTCTTTCTTCCCTTCAGCCATGGCAAAATCGAAGGGGATCGAACGTCCCATCCACTTCAGCAGTTTCAGCAGGTACTGATAGGTGATCGTGGGGGAATCATTATTGATGATGATCTTACTCTGCTGGGCGAGCAGCTCTTGCTGCATCTCATACTGATAGCGGAGAGAATCGATCTTGGAAAGTTGATAATCCAGAGCCGCGATCTTGGACTTGAGATCTTTGTTCTTTGCCAGAAGATCATTGCTCTTCTTGGAATAGTTTCTGGATACGCTGATCCCGAAGACCAGCAGGAAGATCAGCAGTATGCCGAGGACGAGTGTGTTTCTTTGTGTGTTTGTCATGATCACTTCCCTACAACTTTCAGATCTTCGTTGACAACAGCGGCGAGCGGATGCATGGCATAGTCACTCTTCATTATCCGGTACATCTCTTTATATTGTTGATCTCCGGTGGCGTAATAGATCCTCCCGGCGAGCAACACTGCGTAACCATAGTTTGAATTCTGAACCTTGAGCATCGGCTTTAGATATTGCATGGCGAAGCCATACTCCTTGTCCAGATAGAACCTGTATGCCATTCTCCAGCGTACATACGGCGCGAGAGGATGGTTCAGATACTTCTGCATGAAGCCCTGTCCCAATTCCCTGTATTGCCAGATATTCTTGCCTTTGGCGGAAACCAGGAAGGCATTGTAGGCAGTGACCGCAGCGTCTTTCTTGGCGAGTAGCTGGGGAGGAGGGGTCAGGAGAAGATTTTCGGGGATCGCGGCAAGTCCGGTGATCGCGGCAGCCTTACCGCCTCCGGAATCGAGACCGCCTTCACCATAAGCTTCTTTGATCGCCATCAGTCTTTGCAGGTCTTCTTCGATCTTGCCCATCCAATCTACTTTGGGAAGATCCGAAGATATCTCAAATTGCCACAGGGTATAATTCCGTACCTTGCTATTGGTCACCTTACGGATCTGGCTATTGGGAAGCATGTCGGCAAATTGGATCACATGCCCACGGTTCGTGGTCGTTCCGGTAAGGATCAGTTTGCCCTTGTCCATGCGCAGATTGGTCAGCCAACTGGTGGAGAGAGATGCGAACTTGCGATCTATCAGATCCAGAAGGAAAGACCAGGGATTCTTGTTATCCAGAACCGTCCGCATCGCTTCGATGCTCTTCTGATGGAGTTCGAGGTTCATGCGGATCTGCTGGATCTCTTTGGCTTCCTCGCGTCTGATCGTCAAAATCCGGTTCAGTTCCCGGTTGTTCTTGGTCGCTTCCCTGTAGTTCTTGCTTCCCTGAAGGAGGTGGACGGTAAAGAAGGTCGTAAACACGAAGATCAAACCCAGCACCAGAAAACCGTGCCAGGCTACCTTGAAGACCTTCTGGCCCTCGACGATATTCGAGGGCAGGAAATTGCTTTGGGTAAAATGAGCATCGTCAGGATGCAGAGCCTTGTAAGCCAGGGCGATAGGGATCGCGAACTGGGAGAGATATGCCTGATCAAAGAGATCAGCCTTCTCTTCATCCACGATCAAATGAGGAAATCCCAAGAAATTCACTTCCGCGCCTTCAAACTGAGTGCGCAGATATTGAATTCCCAAATCGTTGACCATATCTCCGCAGACCACGATAACTTCGGGATCACCATGGGGAGAGCTGTCCAGAGCGAGGGAGAGCTTGGAATAAATAACTTCTACCTCTGGTCTCCGTTGAGGGATCTGTAAGGGAAGGGTATCGATCCAGACGCCGTTCTCAAAGACGAAAGCTTTGCGGTAATCTTCTCCCAGGCAGACAAGGAGCATGCGTTTCTCTATCCCGGCGATCAGTTGTTTAAAGTAATCGGTCAGGGCGATGTCATTGGCATCCGCGAGCTGGTAATACAGCGGGATTCTGCTCTTCTTCTGGAAATCCCTGACCATCTCCAGGAGTAAATTGATCCCCTGATGCAGCCATAGGTTCTTCCTCCCACCTATATTTGCGAATGAATATTCCCATGATCCGGCTTTGAAGTTCTGCGCTGTGATGGTATCCTTGGCGTACTTCTTGATCGTTCCCGGCTTGGTGAAGGATTCCGTACTCCTGATAATGTTGTCATCATTGATATTAAGCGCTATGACTCCAAGACGCAGAGGATGTGCCGCAAAGAGATTGTCATAGGGCTGCATCTCCAGCGGAGAACTGAGACTGGCGTCATAATCCTCGATCTTGAGGTCAGTATCCGCGGTCTTCTCGTCCCATTCATCAGGTTCGGTTTCGGGTAACGCCCTCTCTTCCGACTCTCTGTATATCGGCTTGTCCAGATCAACTCTGTCCAGCGCTTCCAGATACAGCAGGTCATTCTCTTTGATCAGATGTGCCAGCCTGATGCTGTGCCCATCCTCAAAGATACCAAAGGCTTGCTTCGGGTGTTTTTGCATCTATATTACCTCGCTTATTTCATGGATAACAGCTGCATCATGCGCTTCTTGTTGTTGGCAAAATTCATCGCTGTTTTATTGGTTATCTGATTACGTTTGTATAGTTCGAGCAGATCCTGCTCCAGAGTCATCATCCCGAACTTCCTGCCTTCCACCATCATCTGGTAGATCTCCCCGATGTTTTTATTGCGAATAGCCGCCTGAACAGAGGCATCAACAGAGAGGATCTCTTTGGCAAGAATAAGCTTACCGTCAACGGTCGGGACCAGCTTTTGGGACATGATCACGGTGAGAACATCGGCAAGGCGGTTGCGAATACGTTCCTGTTCCTCAGCCGGGAATTCTGCAATGATACGGTGAATACTGTCGATGGCGGAGCTGGTGTGCAGGGTAGTGAAAGCTTTATGTCCGCTATCTGTGATCTCCAGAACCGTGGCGATCGTTCTGGGGTCGCGCATTTCTCCCACGACAATGATATCCGGATCCTGTCGCAGAGCTTCGATCGCTCCCGCCTCAAACGAGAGAACGTCCACGCCGACTTCCCTGTGGCGGATCAGACAGTGCTTGGAATCATGCACAAATTCAATAGGGTGACCGATGATCACGATATGAGCTTCATTCTCTTTGTTGTTCATATCGATCACAGCGTCCAGGGTAGTGCTTTTACCGCTGCCAGTGATCCCCGTGACGAGGACAAGCCCGGCTTTTTCGGCTCTGAGATTCATCCTGTCGGCAATCGGGCGGGGAATGCCCAATCCTTCAATAGTGAACAGCTTATCGTTGATCCGCCTGTAATTGCAACAGAGGAACCCCCGGTCATAATAGACGGAACCACGGAATCGTGCGATCGCCGTCTCCTCTTTCATGCTCAGAGAAAAGTCCACGCTCTTACGCATGAAGAGAATCTCTTTCTGCGCGGGAGTGAGATTGCTCAGAATGATCGCAGAGGTCTCACTGTCAGTAAAGGTTCCCAGGGCTGGATAGGCTTTCTTGATGCCATAGACCCTGAACCACACCATACCTTTGCTTCCTGCGGCGCCATAGTCAATATCCGACGCGTGGATCTCGCGCATCTTGTACAACCACGTGCTGAGTAAATACTGCGCCCGCTCCTGTGCGTCTGGATTGCTCAGAAGCCATTTATTGATGGACTGGCTCAGCTCTACCCCGATATAATGGGTCGGGAGTGCTTCTCTCAGTCCGGGGAACAGCTCGTTTGTATCCATGGGACTACCTGTGCTTCTCCTGAGGTACAAAACCGCTGTAAAGCCCCAGCTTGAATATCGTTCTGCGCCACTTGGAATATATGCTTTGGATCAGGTTGATCATATAGCGCTTGGTCAGAGTCTCCTCCTGATAGGAGAAGAACTCAATGAGTTTACGCCGGGAGAAATGACGAAGCTGAACTTCCTGTTGTGCTCTCAGATTGATGAAGACAGCCCCAGTATTGAAAAGTGTTTCCTCGCCCCAGATATCGCCTCCTTTGAGGGTTTCCACCAGGGCGTTGTTATGGTAGACGCCGACTCTACCTCTCTCGATCCAGATCATCGAGCCGGGATCATCCTTCAGGGGGATCTCGTCACCTTCCTTGTAAAGAGCCGGACATCCGATCGAATAGAACTCCTGCTGCTGATCTTTGCTGAATCCACGCAAGAGCGGAGTATCCGCACCTTCGGGAGAAGGCTCGGCCTGAATGCTTTGTGGCGCGGGGATCTCTCCCAGGGCGATGCTGTGTTCCAGCCCGGATTCTACCACCTTGAGCAGCTCTTCCGCCTGGATCGGTTTGGTCAGATAGTGGTATGCGCCGTTGCGGATCGCTTTTATGGCAACGTCTATGCTGGAGAATCCGGTCGTCACGATCACTACCGCCAGAGGTTGCAATTCCTTCAGCTTGACCAGAAGTTCCAGACCATCCATGCGAGGCATATAAACGTCTATTATGTACAGGTCATACTGCTCATACTGCACTTTCTCAAGCGCATCCACTCCATCGACTGCGACAGCGACGCTATATCCGGTTTCCGAGAGAAATTCGCTGATAATGTCCCGGATATTTTGTTCATCATCGACGATCATTATCTTGCATGGCATGATTACACTCCTCTCTTGTAGCCAAGCAGGGGATGAGCTTTGAGCTCTTCAAGTTTCTTCAGAATAGAACTGATTTTGTTTACCGATTCGGTTATCTCGTTGTTTGTCTTGCTCAATCCTTCAGATCCTGTTTCCTGGGCTATCTTCTTGACCCGGCTGAGCGAGAGTGAGATCACGCAAAGAGGTGTATTGATGTCGTGGTCGATATGCGCCACGTCTCGCAGTAGGGGAAGCATATCTTCAAACTTGCCTTCCAGTCCCCTGGCTTCTTCCAAACTGGTTTTGAGTTCATTGATCTCATCATTGAGCTTGTCGATCTCTTCCTGATGGGTCTTGCTGGTATTGAGCTGGTCGCTCAGACGGCTGGCAATGAAAGCCACTCCACAGAATAGCCCCGTGTAAGAGAGAATATAAACCGTGGCGCCGGTGACATCAAAAGGAGTAAGACTGGTCGGACTGACGATATGGTTTCGGTACATAATGATCAAAAACAGTAATGAGAGACTGCCTATCAAGCCCGTGACCACGCCACCCGTCTTGGGAATAGTGAGAGAAGCGGTGATCACCCCAATGAGATAAACCCAGACGAAATAGCTGGATAGACCACCGGTAAGATGCACGACCATCGTAGCAAAGATCAGATCAAGGACGACCTGGAAAACGATCACCCATGCCTTGCGAAATCCCAATTGCAATTGGAACAGCAAATTCAGGGCAACTATCCCGGTAAACACACCGATGAATGCTATCGACTGAGCCATTTTATCCTCAAAGCTCATATGCAGAACACCGATCGAAAACAGCACGACCACAATGAACCAGCGGATTATCGCCCACCAGCGCAGGATCTTCATTCTCTCATTTTCCATAA
>DAOPZE010000107.1:6907-8433 GCA_035353255.1 Candidatus Cloacimonadota bacterium | reverse complement strand
CATTTCCAATGGTGATATTTCCAGTCGTGCGGTAGAGATGACCGTTGAGATCGAGGGTTCCGGTCGTGACGTTGACCACACCTCCATTCAGACCGAGGATAGTGCTTGCCAGGGCAACTGTGTGTCCCGCAGTCTTATCCACGGTGAGGTTACGGATCACACCTCCGTTTAGCATGGTAAAGTATTGATCCGTCGTGCCTTTGAAGGCGATAGTGTTGTCGTTGGCTGCTGTCCAGTTCCCATTAGGCCCGAAGGTCAGATCGCCACGGAATTCATGAGTCAATCCAGCGACGGTGTCTGTCCACCAGCAGTTATCAAGGCTGCAATTGCCATAGACCGCGACCGGTTTGGAGAATTGCACAGTCTGGACAGAGGATTTCGAGATAGTGAATTTCGCCAGCATCCAGATCGGCTGAGCGGTGGTGACCGTCGTCGGAGTAGAACCATTGAGAATAACTTCGGAGGTTCCCGGATAGAAGCCAAACACAGATGAATAGCTGTTGTTGGCATCCGTCCAGTTCCGTGCCACGTAGATATGGACGTTACTGCCGTTATAGGCATTGAGTCCGGCGCCAAGCGCTATGGAAAGATCGCGTCCAATGCTGACATTGGCGTCATGTTTCAGATTGAAGGTACCGTCAGAGATCGTAAGATCGTTCAGAACAGTAAGATCGACATTATTCGAGAGTTCGAAATTGTCATAATTGGTCGAGCTGTTGTTCAGAACGAGGTTATAAACGGTCTCATCCGTGGAGAAGCCTGTTGTGTTTGAACTGCCGATGAAGGTAATCGTGGACGTCCCCTCGGAAAAGTAAACCGGACCGGGAGTGTTCGTCCAGGTGCCTCCGATGTTCATCGCGTAGTTGTTGGTGACGATTCCGCCTGAATTGATAAGCAAATTGCCGTTAATGGTCGTATCCGCGTTCAGATAAGCGCGATATGTGCTTCCCAGATTGATGGTAAGGTTATTGATGAAGTTGCCGTTCGAGACCTGAAGAACGGGGTTATGATTTCCCACCATCTCGAGGGTACCGCCTGTCTGGTTAAATGCTCCGGCGACTGTCACCATGAATCCCACGCCTGCTCTGAATATACCTCCGGCCCAGATTCGGGTCGGATTGGCTTGCAGACTGACGGAATTGTCCGTGATCTCATAGACGCCGCTATACATCGAGATAGCTCCTCTGATCGAGACCACTGCTCTGTCTGAGACAGGTTCCCTGCCCTCAGCACCGGCTTCTGTCCCACGCCAGGGGATATCATTGCGGAAGAGCCCGCTGTTGATGATCATCGTAGCGGAATCCGTCGTCGTATAGACTCCATGCACAATGAGTTCTCCGGGGCCGATATTGACGTCTCCCTGATGCGCGAACGCACCGGAAATGGTAAAGGAACTGCCGTCTCCGATATTGATCCCGCCATCATCATAGAGTGTGACGTCACCACCAACATCCGCGCAAAGCTCTCCCAACGTCAGGATATTCTCTGCGTAGATAGTGAGATAGCCGGTCACCCTGAGCCTGTCC
>DAOPZE010000107.1:0-6807 GCA_035353255.1 Candidatus Cloacimonadota bacterium | reverse complement strand
TCGAGGGTATTGGCTCCGACATTGACCGTTCCGGCAATGATATTGATCGTATATGAGCAGGTCACTGACGATGACAATCCCACGCTGTTGGTACGATAGTCGATCGGATGGTCACCCTCTCTGATGGTCTGGGAGATGGTCGTTCCCTCCTCACGCGTGGCCGGGGCTTTGTTGACGATGAGATTATAGAGTCGGTTTCCCGTTGCAAGGGACAATCCAACGTCTCCGCTGCCATAGAGATCGAGCGTGCCGCCCATATACACGATATCCGGCCTGTAGCTTATATAGCTTCCGACCGTGCGGATCGTTCCTCCCGAGACATCAAAAGTAAAGGTGTAAGAGCCATTAGCCACGACAATACCTCTGTCTTTCCAGTCGATCGTGCCACTCGTCATGGTGATTCCCGCGTTTGCCGCGTAAGACCAATAGCATCCTCCATTTCCGCCATAAATATTGTACGTTCCACCATAATTATAGAGATATCCGTTCAGATCGGGATAGGCGCCGTTGTCCTGATGCAGATTGATCACCCCTCCGGTATTGTTCCAGAAACCACCGCAGATACCGTTATCGACAAGGTCACCGGCAGTGAAGGTACCGGCAAGAACATCGATTCCTCCCGCTGTCCAGTCATAGTTTACGCATGTGACCGTCGTCGTGGCGTGATTGAGCCTAAGAGCCGCGCCATTATTGACATTCAGAGTGTAGAAATCCTCCGATTGATAGCAATATTGATGCCCGGGCCCATTGAATTCGACCGTGCCTGTCCCTTCGCTGAACATCGTAGGTCCGTTGTAGTTATACCAGTTCCCCGCGACTTGCATCAAGGTCGGAGCGACAAACGTTCCGGCAATCAGCGCGAATGAACCGTTCAGATCCAGATCAGTCGAGGCTGTGACGTTATTGGTTCGCGTCACCGGGATCGGATGCCCACGCCGGTCATAATACACGGGCAAATGCTCGCTCTGTTCTTTGGAGCTCGATTTGTTTATCACCAAAGAGTAAATATTACTCCCCGCGGTACTCGTGATAACGGCATCTCCGGAACCATACAATTCAAGATCACCGCCTGTGGGATTGAAGTCCGGACGGTTGATCGTGAAATCCCGTGGAGTGCGGATCACGCCGCCTGAGATATTATCCGTCAATGCCGGCGTTGAATTGACCAGGATCCCTGAGCCTGTAAAATCGAACGTCCCGCCATCCATCGTGATGCTTGCGGCATCGATATAAGGCCAGTAGGACGGTCCACTGCCTCCATTGACAGTGAAGTTCCCATCGTGTATCGTCAGGTTCCCACGCAGATCGATCCAATTGGCCACATCCTGATTATAGACGATATGACCGCTATTCAGCGTGATCGTTCCATAGATTCCGTTATCGATCAGATCCTGAACGACGAACCAGCCTCCATCGACCCGGTATGCCCCCGCCTGCCAGTCATATTGCTGGCAAGATATCTGGGCTGTGGAGGGAACGATCATCTCCCCTGAAGCCTTGTTCAAGATCAGTATATTGAAGTTCTCGGAATTGATCGTCTGATCTCCGGTTCCATTGAGGATGACCTGCCCTGTCGATTCGATGAACCCATCCGCGCCAACGGCATTGATCCAATTCTTCGCCAAAGTGAGGTTGTAGCCATTGGTATTGAGGACTCCACCGCCGATATTGACCGATCCGGAAACGATCAGATTGCCTGTCATATTGACATTCGCCGTGCCTGTCTTTGCCAGAGTCAGATTGTACAGATAATCCGTCGGCTGGATGCTGATCGAACTTGCCGAGGCTCCATCGAAGCGGATCGAGCCATTATCCATCTGCAGAGTTCCACCCAGATATGAAGTGAGATTGCCATAGATTCTTACGGCATTCTCGTCAAAGCTGGCAAACCTACTGCCATTATAGACATACAAGCTGCCATAGACATAGAGGTCTTCACTCGAGGCTGCCGAGATCCCCAAATACGCAGGAGAGGTCTTGTTCGAGCGCAGGTTATAGACTCCCCCGGCGGTGTAGCAGCGGATATATGCCGTTGTCGAACCGGTGAATTGAACCAGCCCACCCCCAAGCTGAACACTCGAGCCTGTCCGGAAGTCCATATCACCTTGAATCGTGATCTCCGGACTGTTCGTGACCTGTGCCGTCGAACCGGAAAGCCAGTTCAAATCCCCACTCACGTTCAAGCGTCCGGCGCTGAAATTCATGATGAGCTGACCGGCAATATCCATCTGCCCATAGACGTTCAGCGTCTGTGTCGAGATATTCAGAGTCGTGCTCGTCTCCATCTGCAGCGTCTGACATTCACTTACCGCGGTCAGAGTCGGATACCTTGCGCAACCGCTGGGAATGATCACGTCCGAAGTCGCCGAGGGAACGCCCGTTGACCAGTTTGTCGCCACCGACCAATTGCTGCTTGTCGTGCCTTTCCAGACGTTATAAGGCTCGTTGCGAACCTTGAAACTTATCGTCGTTCCGCCGGACGCGCCGACGTCAAATATCACCAGATTCCCATCGTTCGTAGTGCTCGTATCCACCCAAGTCCAGGGTTTCGGATCAGTATAGTTATTGATCTCCGTCCTGCCTGATTGTGATGAATAGAAAGCGTTCGCCGGTGTACCGTTGCTATCGACGTCACCTCCGGGACGATACACATAGACCTCATCCGGTGGCCCCTGAGAATTACCGTTGATACCGCCTGCATTGACGCGGGTAATGATCAATCCGCTTCCCGGTACGTGCACATCGTAAAGCCCACTTTGTCGCCTGTATTCCAAAACGTAATACTGGTTTGGATCCAGAGATTGGATCTTATAGCAGGAATATGGCGATTGATCAACCGCGGTCAGCGTATAGGTCGTTGGCGTGGAAGTCGGCGTGATCGTGGGAATGGACGCGAACCAGGTGCCATATTTCCATTTCATGTAAGTAAGCCATTGCTGAGCATTATCGTTGTCCATCAGACACCATTGGTAAGCAGGACTGATGGAATTCCAGGGAGGGATGCTGCCCATCGGAGCATCGTAATAATGATACAGATCCGGTGCGCCGATCATGTGCCCCATCTCGTGGCAGACGACGCTTAGCCCGATTCCACCCTGAAAGTCCAGCACATAATGAGTGACGCTGCTTCCGTTCATCGTCCCCAGAGAACCTCCCCAAGTCCAGTGCGCGGGCCAGAGCAGATCGCCCCAGTCGTCCGTCGAGCCTCTGATGATAAAGGTCAGCGCATCGACTATCCCGTCATCGTCACTATCCAGATCCATCCCATCGGGAACATAGGGATTTAGCAGGCCGATCATTTCCGTGATCCAGGCTGAATGACGCGAGCTCTTCTGAGCGTTATTCTGATAGCCGATCGGATTGGTCGTGGCGTTGTAGGGACTATAATAACCACGATCATGGCTGACCTGGATAGAAACCACATATCCGGAGCCATTCGCGGCGGGATAGAGATTCGAATTGATCGTCAATTGCGAATTTGAAACCGTGGTATAATAGTCCTTGAGCGAAGCTGCGCCTGTCTGATTGAAGATGTTGTTATAGCTTGCCCAATTTGAGCTCGTGGGGAATTCCGTTTGATCGTGAAACCGTATGAATGCCAGTATATTATTGATCGTGCCGGTGGGAGAGGCGCGATTCCCGGCGTCCCGGTTACGTTGATTCAGCCGCGAAGCTTCACGCGCGTTCGTGAGATCAATCGTCAAGCCGGGCGTAATCCCCAAACTCTCGGGATCGACACTACCGACAGGATAGTCAGAAGCAACGATGCTGCCACCTTCGGGCACCGCGTAACACGCGAATCCGGTGACAGGATGCTGCAACACCGTGAACCCTTTGGCATCATGAACCCTGTGGTAATATTCGTCGCCGCTGACGTACAAAGTCAGTTTCGAGCCATCCGGCTGGGTGTGTTCAAACTCCTGCTTTTCCACGAGGTTTCCCAGGAGGAAAACAGCCATGAGGGTAAATAGAAAAACCAAAAAACTTGTCTTCACAAGATACTCCTTTTCCAAGGTTAACGCTGAGAGCCACACACACTGTGTAACTATAAACAATACAAAATCAATATCATAGGAAGCATTTCTGTAGTCAAGTCATTAGTCTCGGTTTTTCGTTTGTCGCCGCAAGATTGTGGAACTTATTCGACTCTTCCTCGCGGATACGCGCCGGGAATTTGCCGGGAAAACCGCCGATTTGCCTGCTTGAATGCTCCTTTTTGATCCCGGGGAAAACTGCCCTCACCCGTGGAAAACTTCTCAGTTTTGCTCATGATTGAGTCGTGGTGGGGAAGCAACTCGCCTATACACGATGGTCCAATGGCGGCTAGAACCCGTTCCGGGCTTGTTGGCAGAGGAAAATTCACTAATCACTTGACATAAAAATGCCTTCCCAAGACTTGGGTGAAAAAACTATCAATAAGATATACGTGGAGGAATAATGCTGGTATTAGAAGATTTATTGTACACTGAGAGCCATGAATGGGTTCGTGTGAATGGCGAGATCGCCACGATCGGGATTACTGATTTTGCTCAGCACGAGCTGGGTGACATCGTGTTCGTCGAACTTCCTGAAGTTGGCGCAAAAGTCTCTTCCGGAGAGCCCTGTGGCTCGATCGAAGCTGTCAAAGCAGTTGAAGACTTGTTTTCACCTCTGTCGGGTAAGATTGAAGAGAAGAATTCAGATCTGGAAGACAGTCCTGACCTGATGAACAAATCTCCTTATGAAGACGGCTGGATGATCAAGATCAGACTTTCGAATCCCGATGAACTCGAGAATCTGCTTTCCGCAGTCGAATACAGCAAGATCTTAGACGTCTAAGAGCACGCTTGATCCAAAAGAGCCAGAGCTTTCTGATCATTCTGTCCGCTCCTTCGGGTGGTGGCAAGAGCACTATACTGAACGAGATCCTCAGAGTGACGGATGATATAGACTATTCCGTGTCCTATACGACGCGTGAGCCAAGAGGTGTGGAGCAGAACGGGATTCATTACCACTTTGTGGATGAAGCGGAGTTCATTGAACGTATTGACCACAAGGACTTTTTGGAGCATGCCAGGGTCTTTGGTCAGTGGTATGGCACCTCGATCAGTTATATTCAAAGCAGGCTCGATCTCTGTCGTCATGTCATTATGGACATCGATGTCCAGGGCGCGACTCAGATCAGTGCCACAGAAATTCCCTATATCAAGATATTTATCATACCTCCTTCCATGGAGATTCTGCGGAAACGACTCATCAACCGCGGAACGGATTCCATGCCGGAGATAGAGAAACGGCTAACCATCGCCAGAGACGAGATCAAATACATCTCGCATTATGACTATCTGGTGATCAACGACGAGCTGGGCCAGGCGGTACGCGAAGTGCTTGCTATCATCAGAGCCGAAGAGAACCGGGTCAGCCGTTATCATAACCCCATTGAAGGGTTTTTGCACGAGGAGACTATATGAATACACCAAAAATTGAGAACTTCCTGGAAAAGTCGGACATGAACTATCTGTTCTGTCTCCTGTCCAAACTGGAGATCCAGCGGATCAACACTCTGCCTGCTCACGTCAAGCAGAGATTCCCCGAGAAGATCACCGTCATGGCGATGGAACACGTCGCTGAGAACGAAGTGCCGGATTACATCTCCGAGATCGCTGAAGCAGAGCTTGCCATGGCGCAGGAATCCTCTCCCTTCCCGGATGAAGATATCGATTTCGACAGTGAAGAAGAGACCATTGATGACTCGACCAAGTTTATAGAAGACTTGGAAAAGGATGATCTGGATAATTATAGCGACGACGACGATGAGGACGAATCCTTCGATAAAGACGACGACGAAGACTGATCTCTATGTCATCCGTCAAAGCACTCCAGCAGTATCTGGAAACTCTCCAGAGATGCGGGATAAAGGAAATCTTCAGGAACCAAACTAATAAAGCTGAATTGCTCCTTGGGCTGGAGCAGAAATATTCAGGCTGCACCCTCTGTAAGCTTTGTGAAGGCAGAATAAAACTAGTCTATGGCAGCGGTGATCCCAATGCCAAAGCGATGATCATCGGCGAAGGACCCGGAGAACAAGAGAATATTCAGGGTAAACCCTTTGTGGGCAAAGCCGGGGAACTCCTCGACAGAATGCTCATCGCCATAAACCTCAAGCGAGAGGACGTCTATATCGCCAATATCGTGAAGTGCCGTCCTCCCGGAAACCGCAATCCTGAGACGGATGAACGCCTTGCCTGTCTCCCATATCTCATGGAGCAGATCAACATCATCCAGCCTCGGGTCTTGCTCATGATGGGGCTGGTCGCGGCTCAGACTCTGCTTGCCACGAACCAAACCATGGCTGTGATGCATGAGACTATGCATGAATTTCATGGGGTACCCACCTTTGTGACCTATCACCCCGCGGCTCTGCTGCGTAATGAAAATCTCAAACCGGCGGCCTGGAAGGATCTACAGCGGTTTCAAGCTTACTACGAATCGCTATGAACCCATTTTGCACTGATAAAGACAAGGGGATTCCTGGAAGTGCCGGGCGATTCACTTTGTTTCTCTTTATCTTTCTGTGGTTAAGCTCGTTTCTCTCAGCCAGGATTGCCATATACAGCGATACGCAATTGAATGACGAAGCGCATAAGGATATCATCACTGAGATCGTGGCACGGAAGCCGGATATAGCCTTTCACAACGGTGATCTCACCTCAAAGGGGCAAGTTCAGAAGCAGTATGATAATTGGAGAAGCATCACAGAACCTCTGTTATCCATCTGCAGGATATATCCAGCCAAAGGGAACCATGAGCGCGATAAAGCTCTGTTTC
>DAOPZE010000106.1:0-8539 GCA_035353255.1 Candidatus Cloacimonadota bacterium | reverse complement strand
ACGGCGTTTGAACTCCAGGCTTAGACTCGCTACGGCGTTTGAACTCCAGGCTTAGCACCGCCCTCTTCATCTGTTAATCTGTTAATCTGCTAATCTGCTGATCTGTTCATCCCGAGTCAGCTCCTCCAGGATCGCGATCGCCTGTTCCTTGGCACCGACGCCATTCTCGGCAACGGGTCCCGTGCAGGAAGGACAGCCGTTCTCGCAGGGACAGGCTTTAGCCAGTCGCAGGGCTTCGCCGAGGAGTTTGTCGTGAAGTTCATAGAGCTTTCTGGAGAGTCCGATGCCGCCCGGAACCCTGTCGTAGATCAGCACAATGGGGTTGCCTTCGCCCAGCTCGCTCTCGTCCTCAAAGAAAACGTCGAGGTCTTTGCGGTCGCACATCACGAAGAAGGGGGCGAGATTCACCAGGAGGTAGGATAGTCCCGCCAGACCGCTCTGGATGAGGACGGAAGCTTCCGCGAGACGGTGACAGCGGGGGCAGAGGGTGACGAGGTTTTCAGGCTTATTCGCCTCGCCGGGGTCGTCGAACCGTTTGAAAGGGGTGATATGATGCACGGCGAAGGCGCTGTCGGTCTCTGCCAGTCCGCAATGGCGGCACTGATGCTTATCCCTGTCCCGCACTTCCGCGCAGATACGTTTCCAGTCCTTGCCATAGTCGTTGACTTCGTTGTTCCACAATCCTTTATCCTTGATGCGCTTGACCGCGTCCGGCGCGAGGGAGAACCACCAGGCGACGGTTTCCAGGATCGAGGGTGGCAGATCAAGTTCCGCGTAGCCGAGCACTTCCTGCGTCAGGAAACGGAGCTTCTTAAAGCCGGTGATGGTGGTGGTGACACGTACGAAGCCAAGGTACTTTTTGGCATGGGTGACGGCTTTGCCGATGTAGAGATCGAGCAGTTCGATCTCCGTCTTGCGGCTGGGCTGGGTGTAATAATTGGTCATGATCGGTTCGAGGATGACCTTATCGTTCTCAAGATCGAGGGATTTGACCAGCCAGGTGTCGCCCCGCTCGAGATAGATCGCGCCGGGATGGGTCATCCAGAACGCGCTTTCCTTGTCCACATAGCCGATGAGCTCGCCTTCGCAGACGAGTTGCATCTGATTCGAGGCGTTGCGCAGGGAGACCTCCGCGGCGGGGAACTTGTTCAGTTCGATCTGGAATCTCCCCGCAGCTTTACGTATCTTGCCGTCTTCGAGGAGGATCTGGAGATGGGGAAAGAGGTTTTCGGGCTCGAGACGTCCGAAGCTGTCGGTTTCCTTCAGGGCCATATCAGCGATGGCGCAGAGGAGGTGGCGGCTGAGGATCTCAGGATTGTCAGGATCGATCAGGGCTTGCTCGGGGTTGTTCTCGAAGATATATTCCGGGTGCGTGCAGATGTATTGATCCAAAGGATTGGCGGCAGCGATCATGATCGTCAGGGCGGTGTTGCCCTTTCTGCCTGCTCTGCCGGATTGCTGTCGGGTTGCCGAGATGGTTTGGGGATAGCCATTGAGGAAGACGGCATCCAGCCCGCCAATGTCGATGCCCAGTTCCAGAGCGTTGGTCGAGATCACCAGTTTGATCTTGCCCTCGCGGAGCTCAGTCTCGATCTCACGACGTTTTTCGGCAAGATAGCCGCTGCGGTAACTGCGGATCAGATCGGCAAAGATATCACGGGAAAGCATGTGCATGTAAAGGATCTCGACGCTGCGGCGGGGTCCGGTGAACATGATCGCCTGGCCGGGGCTGAAGAGGAATTCCTTGGCAAGGGCGGTGCTTTCCGTCAGGGCGCTGCGGCGAATGCCCAGTTCACGATCCACCATGGGCGGATTGAGGATGATGAAACAGCGTTTGCCGTGCGGCGAACCATCCTTATCGATGAGGGTGACGGGCTCTTCCAGAAGGGTTTCGGCAAGTTCGCGGGCGTTGGCGAGGGTCGCGGAAGTGCAGATGAACTGGAGTTTTCTGCCATAGAGGGCTGCGATGCGCTTGAAACGACGGAGGACATTGGCAAAGTGCGAGCCGAAGACTCCGCGGTACATGTGGACTTCGTCGATGACCACGAAATGCAGCTTGGCGAAGAAGCTCATCCAGAGGCTGTGGTTCGGTAGGATGCCCATGTGCAGCATGTCAGGGTTGCTGAAGAGGATCTGAGCGTCTTTACGGATGCGGGATCTGGCGTCCGAAGGCGTGTCGCCGTCATAGATGCCGGTGAGCAATTTGGCTGCCTTGGGGAGATCGTCATTGAGGAGTTCCAGCAGAGAGGTCAGCTTGGTCTGTTGATCCTGTGCCAAAGCTTTGGTCGGGAAAAGCAGCAGTGAACGGCTCTGAGGCAGTAGCATCAGTTCATTCAGGATGGGGATCTGATAGCAGAGACTCTTGCCGCTGGCGACGCCGGTCGAGATCACGAGGTTCTTTCCCGCGGCGATGGCGTCGATGGCCTCTCTCTGGTGAGAATACAGCCGGGGCACTCCCTGCTCGGAGAAGGTCTCGATCAGTTTCTGACTGAGGTAGCCGGGATAGGAGGTGAACTGCGCGGATTCTGCCTCCTTGATGTCCAGTCCCACAATGGATTCACGCCAGCGGGGGGACTCCAGGAAGCTCCTGATGAAATCGTCTGTATCGCTATAAAAGACCTGACGGCTCATGGGAGGATCACGGTCTTGGCGCGATAGGTATCGGTGGCGGTGGTGGCTTGGATCAGGTATATCCCCGGGGCAGGACGGAAGCCGGAGAGCCCGCTGCTGAAGGTGGTTAGCTTGGTTTCATGATGCACGAGCCTGCCACGCAGGTCATAGATGCTGAGATCAAAAGCTTGCTTATCGTTGCGGAAGAGATTGAACCTGCCATGGCTGGGATTGGGATATAGCTTGTAGCCCGGAGACTCCGTGACGGAGTCGCTGACTGAACTGCCACCTTCACCGCTGACGCGGATGTCATCGATATAAAGCGCCAGAGCATCCCAGGAGACGCATTCCAGCGCCAGACGCACGCTCTGCCCCTGCCAGGGACTGAGGTCGATGGTCATCTCTGTCCAGGCAGCGGGGATCTCCCAGTAGGGTGAAGCGTTGACGCTGACAAAGGACGCGGGATCGGAGCCAGTCGTGGAAATGAGGACGCGCAGACGCTCGAGACCAAAGTCCGCGGTGTGCGAGCGGGCAAAAAAGCTAAGCTGGGGACCTGTTCCCAGGAAGAGACGTGGGCTGATCAGCCAGTCCTGATTCGGAGGCGTGAGGCTGCTGAAACAAGCCAGCATCTGCGAGCCTCCGTGAGGTGTGATGCCTGTCAATGGCGGACTTGTCTGCTGAGGCGCAAAGCTGATCCAGGCGGCAGGTTCGCCGGAACCGGGGAAGCTCGTGTTGTCCGGTGTCCAGGTGGCGTAGCCGTCCTCATCCAGACTGAGCCAGTCTCCCAGTTCGTGACTGAAAGGCGGAAGTCCTTCCCAATCCTCGGCGAGGATGAGATTGGGATCGACGAAGGGTATGCTGACACTGATAGTGTTTGAAGGTGTGGATTCCTGCCCCAGGTGATTCACGGCGGAGACATTGTAATAATAGGTGTTCCCGGGGACGACACCTGCATCCTGCCAGGAAGTATCCGGGCAGTTGGTGAGGAATATGCTGTTGCGGCGCAGGATGTAATGATCGACGCTGCCCATCTGGGGGGCTTGCCAGTTCAGCTGTATGGCGCTGCCGTTGTAGTAACCGCTGAGGTTGCGCGGGGGAGAAAGCGCTTCTCCGGCGGTGGTAAAGCTCCAGACGGGGCCTGAGCAAAAAGAGTCGTCATACCTTGCGTTGATCTTCCAGTAGTAGGTAGTCAGCAGGCTTAGAGGCTCGCTGGGGATCCACTCATGCAGAACGGTGCTCAGGCTGACAGGCTGCAGATCGGCGGCATTCGTGCCGAAATAGACGTCAAACTCAGTGGCATCGCTCTCCCAGGAAAGACCGGTGTCGATGGGGATGTTCTGGCTCTGGTTCTGAGGCTCGGGCTGATAGGGAGTGTAGTGCATGGTTGTCATATCCAGACGCAGGTTTGCGGCGTAGGTTAGGTTTGTGACAGGTGACAGCGGAGGGTTGGCAGGATCAGGATCGATGCTCATGGAGGCGAATTTACGGGCACGGTGACGGGAGGAATTGGTGCTGTAGAAGTCGTCTGAGGTGTTGCTGCCTCCGGGGCTGTACTCGTGGATGGCGATGATCAGATTGTCTGTTCCGTTATAATTGAAAGGGTCGTCGAGGTTGATGGTCAGGATCCCGTTCCCGGGTAGGACGGAAGAGAAGTCAGTTGTGCTGAGTTGCCCGGAGTAAACCTGTGTGAGCTGATCCAGCTGGATCCATGCAGTGAGGCTGTCCGAAGCTGAATGCCCCATCCAGATCGTCAGGGCTCGGTTGTGCTCAAAGAACAAGCTGCTATAGACCGTGTAGTAATAACCTATGCTGCCGATCACGCCGGGCGTGCCGATCTCAGAGGCAAGATAGACCGTCTGTGTGTAGTTGTAGCCTGCGATAGGCTCCCAGGGCAATCCCTGATTGATGACGTTACCGTTGCCGATGATGACTATCTCCGCTCCGATCCGGCAGAAGCAGATCAGTATAATGAGAAGGAGCAGGATGTCCCGCAAGGCTTTCAGACAAGCCTCCAGAAGCTGACCTGGACCATCTCGAGCAGATACTGTCTGGTTGAAAGAGGCTGATGCCGGGGAATGTCACGCGGTGCAGCCAGAAGCTCAAAGTGTTTGCTGAGTATCTCTTTCGCGCCTTCGAATCCCGGATATGGTTCTCCATCCTTGCGGAATCCACCCAGCCAGTTCTCCCGGCGGCAGGAGCTTTCCTGCCAGTCCCAGGCATCCGCGAGGAGCAATAGCCCCCCGGGATTGAGACGCTCGTGGATCTGGTTCAGGAAGCGCTGAGGATTGGTCGTGCGCGAAAGAACGTTA
The DNA here is from genome assembly GCA_035353255.1 of Candidatus Cloacimonadota bacterium. Classification (GTDB taxonomy): domain Bacteria; phylum Cloacimonadota; class Cloacimonadia; order Cloacimonadales; family Cloacimonadaceae; genus PHBP01. The sequence continues at coordinate 3,620 of DAOPZE010000106.1, read as the reverse complement.
TCAGCAACGATGAGGTCATAGCCGGTGAACTTGGCGATCAGATTGGACACATCCGCCTGCCAGAACTCAAGCTTATCGCAGAGTTCCTTGAGGTCATTCTCTTCGAGATTCGCCTCGACGAAACTGATGATCTCGCCCTCGTCCTTGCGGGCGTAGCGGATAAAGCAGTTCTCTTTCATCTCAGTGGCGATCCTGACCAGGCGCGCGGTGAAGTCCACTCCGGTGACCTTCTCGTAGAACCGCGCAAGCTCAAAGCTCGTCCTGCCCGTGCCGCAACCCAGATGCAGGACGTTTCCACCCTTTTCAGGCTCAAGATAGGGCGCAAGCTCAAGGATCAGTCTCCCTGCGTATTCGTTCTCAAGCAGTCGTCCGGTTCCCCAGTCCCTGTCCGCGGCGAGGCAGACTTCGCTGTCAGTCTCATAAAAGACATCGTGGGTGACGACAGGTTCGGCTGATTCGACATAGCGGAATCCTGCGTGTTGATAGAAGTGCCGGCGGAAGGCGTACCGTGAGGAGCGCAGGGCTTCATTGCCGGTGGAGATCCAACTGCCACCCTTGATCAGGTTATGTTTCCCATCGAAGGTGGGAGTGCTGAAGTCGTCGTAATAAGGATGCACCTTGAAGCCCGGGAAGCCGTAAATAGGCGTCTCGGTCCACTGCCAGACGTTGCCGATAAGGTCATAGAACTCACCGAAGGCATGCCTGTCAACCGGGCAGGGAGAAGCTTCGTATTCCAGATCGATGTTCCCGGGAGCCTTGTCCCAAAGAGGTTGATCCGTATCGATCAGGGAGTCTCTGAGCCATTGCCACTCCTCTTCCAGAGGCAAACGTATGGATCTGCCTGTCTGTTTTGCCTTCCAGTTGCAGAATGCCTTGGCTTCCAGATAGTTGACCTCCACTGGCCAGTTCCAGGGCATGTCAATGACGCTTGCCATCAAACGCAGGCGATATTCTTCCCCAGAGGCTATCCAAAACAGCGGAGCAGAGGCGTTTCTGTACTGCTTCCATGCCCAGCCTTCTTCAGTCCAATATTCTCGATTCTGATATCCATCTGCTCGAACGAATTCCAGGAATTCACCGTTGGAGCAAAGGTACTTCGAAGCCAGGAAAGGCTTGATATCATAGCTGACCTTCCCATATTCGTTATCCCAACCGTAATAGGTGTCGTCGTTATCTTTGCCGAGCGTGACGCATCCACCCTCTGCAGGAAGCAAGACATTCCCCGGTGCGGGTCCGCTCTCGAGGCAAATATCCCAGAGTGCAAGCTGTCTGACCTTATCTATTGGCAGTTGACGGATCAGCACGGACGAGGTCTCCAGGTGGATATGTGAGTGCTCGATCCCCATCATCACAGACCACCATGGACTATCCCAGGTGATCGGAAGTTCCAGAGGCAGTTCGCTGATGAGACGGTCGATCCTGGCACGGACAAGATCACGGTAGGCGCGGACTTCCGGGATCGCCGGCCAGTCGTAATGCGCTTCATTGAGATCATCCCAACTCATCTCATCGACTCCGATGGCGAACATCGATTCAAAGCGTGGATCGATCCTCTCACTGAGGATCCTGCCGATATTCAGTTTATTGATATAAAAGGCTGCCGTATGCCCCAGATAGAATACGATCGGATGTCTGAGGGGATCTGCCCGCAGGTAGTAGACATCGTCCGAGGCGAGGGTTTCGTAGAGCTTCTCCTCGATATCAAAAGAAGCGTGAAAGTAACGCCGGATCTCCTCGCGTTTGGCTTCCGGACTGCCCTTGGCGAGATCGACCGTTCTGATTCCCTTGAGCTCACTTCGCATGATAATCTCTCTATTCAGACGGCATGACCAGCCAGAGCAGGATATAGATGAGGATCCCGCCTCCGCCCAGCAAAGTCAAAGCCACGAAGATCAGCCGTACGACCGTGATATCGACGTTCATTACCGCAGCCAAGCCGCCGCAGACTCCACCGATCATTCTGTCATGAGCGCTGCGAACCAGCCTTCGCACGGGATCGGCTTCTGTGCCCAGATCCATCACCGGCAGGACTATCCAGAGGATCAAATAGACCAGGAATCCATTCCCGGCATAGATGGCAAAAGCAGGAAAGCCAGCCTCAGATAGATGGCTTCAATGGAGAGAGACTCAGCCAAGCCGGCACAAACTCCGCCGATAACCTTGTCACGCATAGAGCGATGTAGCTGCATGAAAACTCCTTATATACTATGGGTTTAGCAGTAGATTCATTCGCTTTCCACTCTGCGCGCGACATTAGCTCACGTCAAGGACTTTTTTGGCGGCATGATTTCCGCTGTGCCAAGCCGATGCTGCTTCATGAGCATCGCTAAAGCCTTCCTCCCGAGCATAAGATTCCCGTGACTCCGCCGTCACCGTCGGCGGTGGAGTCACGAGGCAATTCTTCAGGATATCAGTAGATGTATACCCTCCTCTGTCTGGGGGAGCTGTAGTTCTCCCGATATGCCTTTGGCAGAACAGGATAGATTGCCGTGTGGACGAAGGATTCACCCATGCTGAGCACGGAGCCGGTGATCTGTTTGCCTTCCAGACGCGTGTCCACGCCCAGACCGATCGCCGGACGTGACGTTTCCCTGGCATCGCTGATCAGAGCGAACACCGCGTCCGGATTGAGGTCACGTTCCTCAGGCTCCGGATCAGCTTGCTTGATCACTTCGATGGCATAGCTGCGGATGATCTTGTCGTGCACGTCTTTCCAGACCGAAGGCAGGGAAAGGATATCCATTCCGGCAAACTTTCCGTCGATCTCGACATAGATTCCGCATTGACCCTCAAGCAGGGGGAAATGCTCACAGAGCTCTGCCAGAGATTTTCCCGCATGGGCAAAGACGTCTGCCATTGCGTTTGTGGGAGAATTGGCATTGTGTTCACGGCTCATCAGCTGGATCTCGTGCCAGACGTCAGATTGCCCGGCGTCATAGCCACGGTTTTCCTTAAGGCTGTCATTTACCCGCGTCATCTTTGAAGAACGCATCTTGCCGGAGAGGAAGTTTTCCGATTCATCACATTGCCTGCCATGATAGTTCCATCTGCCAGATTCCGTACAGCTTACGGGGATGATGAGTTGTGTCTTGGCATCGAGCAGAACGCTGGTATTGAGGATGCGGTTCTGTTTCGCGCCTCTGACCTCCTCTCCATCGAGCAGCAGAACGGGAAGAGCGCCTTCATTGATCGCTTTGAGATTGGGGACGGAACCTGCTTCGCTGACTTCCGTGATGATCAGCGTTCTTTCGGAAATGGCGCTACTCAGCGACACATATTGAAAAGGATCCTGCTTGGTTGCCAGCAGGGGGAGAATACGAAGATCCCTGGCGGTTTGAACCTTGTCCAAACCCAGCCCGGTCAGATACGACCACAACATCTGTTTCATACTAAACACCTCCAAGTGATTAGTGCAGACCTTTGCAGACGGATACGATCCTCTGAACCGGAGTAGTATGTGGTGAAAGGCTAATGGGACTTACAGACAACCTACACATATAAACTCCCACGTCCAAGGACGCGTCCAATCTTGTTATTCCGATAAGTTCTCTCAATACATAGAATTGAGTAGAACACCCATAGATTGGGTCAAAATATGTTTGCGCAGATTCACAGTCAAG
>DAOPZE010000105.1:0-8540 GCA_035353255.1 Candidatus Cloacimonadota bacterium | reverse complement strand
TATATAATGGCAATTGGTATGAGTGAGTGTATCCATCTCTCATTGGGTAGATCAGAAAGCTTTGCGTCATGCGAGGGAGAGTACCGTTACTGATGATGTCGCTTGCGGATTCCTCAGTATCATAATCCATAGATATGGATGGATCAGTCAGAACGTCTATGGCAAACTTAATGTGGAATGCATTCTGATCAACTGTCCTTCCGGCAGGAAAATCAGATCTATTAACCTTGATAAGGTCTATGTTCTTTCTGGTTATCTTGTTATCAAATCCATCATCGACTGATGTTATACCGGCTTTTGCAATTATGATGGATCCGGTAATTACAAACGTTGCCGAGACTGTTTCACTACTTTGAAAACCGGTTTTACTAACATAGCACCATAACTTCTTTTGATCACCCGCACTTTGGTTTGCGCTTACATTACAAGAATCTGAATTAGCTGACAGCGTATAAGAGTTCCAAGACGGATCATTGTGTGCCGGTTCTGATTCCTCTATCCCTGTCCATACCCAGTTTACTGTTTGATATCCAATACCTGGTGAAACGATTGCGGACACTTTTGGGATAGACTTAAGGAACGTTCCACCATTCGGGCTTATCGTTGGAGACGGTAGATCTAATCCGGAATCTCCCTCAACAAAGAATTCAGTTATTGCTGATGATTGATGCGTTGCAGGATTATCAGTTGCTTTTGCTTGTGCGTTAATTGTAATGGGTCCGGTTACAATAAATGGCTCTATGTATTGTGTATTTGGAACGCCTTCATCTACGCTATACCACAGATCCGTAACGGCATCCTCTTCCGGTGATACTCCTGAGTTCTTTTCAATTGTTATGGTAAACGTACCATCGAGATTATCAACCTCACTTATGTTTGGTGTCATTGCAATTGGTAGCGTGATCAGATAGTCAAAGACATCAGTGTTATACGCAACGCCGTTGATTACCTGGGTGAAGATCATCTTACAGCTATTTGATATTGTTATCCCTGACAATGCGTCAAAAATCATCCCGGGATTATCTACAGTTCCTTCCACTGGATCAGCAGGAGGAGTCTCACCATTATATTGCACCACCTTGTAGTATAGCAAATATCCGTACGTGAATTGTGTGGGCTTTATGAGTGTTGGTTGATCATATGATCCAGATGGATTATTGATGAGGATTTCTGTGTAGACATCCGGGGAGTACTCTACCATTTCGACATTGTTCAGCATCACATCGATTGAGTTTACCCGGGCATACGGATATCTTCTTGGTGATGTTTGTGAGATGGTTTCAGATACATACATGATTTCTTCATCTTCCAGGTACTCAAACTCATCAGGCACTAGCAGTACTATTGGAAAGGCAAGCATGAGCAAACTTCTTGGATACTTGTCTACCTGGTTCATGATCATCATTGTACTAGCAAAGCCTACTGTTGGTACGGTTGGGAGATAGATGTAATCAGATGTGGTATTTATTTTCAGATTGATTGACGTAGGGACGGAAAGATCCATTCCGACAAAACTATCTTCGAGTACCTCTGATACATCCTCATTGTTATATGCTGATCCTATCCAGACCATATTGAGGATGAGGTACTTATACCTTGATCCTGTAGCCGGTAAGTTGTTTACAATACTCGAGTAGTCTATTGTCTCGAAATCGACAGATGCATTGGCAGATTCTGTCAGGCTTAGGATAGTCTTTCTTATGCCGATCTCTCCAACGATTGACTCAGTATCGATATTGGTAGCATTGATTATGTGTGGCTTTGGCGTAAAGAGACAGTTGTTTCCTGCGTTCTGGTTTTCAAATCCTTCGATAGTAGCGTTAATAGCTTCGAGTAGTTCGAAGCTTTCACGGGCAGCCTTAACCGGTCTGGATAAGAATTCACCTACAAGAGAGGTGTTTTTAGGATCAGATTTCATAAGGCGTTACTCCGGATACATTAGGGGGTGTTAAGCTTGCTGAGAGATTCTCATTGTAGATTCTGATCAAAAGGAACATTCCCTGTATTGCTGCAATTGCAAGCCAGGGAGTTGCTCTGTCCATGAGCATGTATGAGTATGCTAGTAGATCCCCAAATAACGGGTCCGGACTTTCGGCTACCATCATTTTACCTTCTGAGTTTACCAGAAGATCTCCGGCTATGCAGAACTCATCTGCGATTAGATTCCCATCCTCGATGCGTAAACCGGCTGAATTTGAGGACATCGGGTTCGAGGTAAGGTAAGCATTAGGTCTCGTATATTCAGCGTAATTAAACGCTACGTTTACGTCCTTAATAGCAGACTTGGAGATCATGCTGTATCTGGAACATATCTCAAGTATTCCGGGGATCAGATCCAGGTAGTTGTATTCGTACTCATCGCAGATGACATACTTTTCTATAGTTCCCATGGGACCACCTGTGTATATCTTACCGGTTGTTTTCTTATAGAGTTGTTGTTCTCTAGGAGAACGTTCTTTGTTTCGTTGGAGATCTCAGTTATCATTGACATTGCATTTGGGGAATCACCCATGTAAAGGTACAAGTACATTCTGCAGATCTTATCAATGACATCAGGATCAGGAATCTTTGAAAGAATAGCTTTTACCGATCCAGACATTGCAGCGTTTGGGATAGTGACAGGTCCAAGCATAAACATTCCTGCAGTATCTGAGTCTACATCGTAGGAAAAACAAGTCGGAGATTCGATCTTTATGGCCTTTATTCTGAGTGGGGTCAGGGGGAGTACTGGCAAGTATTCAATTTCTGTATGCTTGCAATACTGTTTTGGCAGGATTGAGGCTATCTGTGACCGGAGGATTGCATCCGTTGTGGAATTAAAGTAGGTCATATGGTCTTACTCCGACTATCTTTGACATCTCTTTGGGCGTTATCTGTAGAAGCCCTGAGTTTCTTATGTTGATGTAGTGGTTGCATAACCCGTCATAAGCACCAGACACCTGTACGTTATGAACTTCTAAAGCCATAAGTGCGTAGATCTTTGCGGTTAGGGGAAACAGAGTTGCGTCAGGAATATAGAGACGGTCACGTCTATTCAGTAATGACCCGGTTAGAGTGACGTAAGGAATGTTCTGATTCAATGCCCGCTCATATACAATTGGAGGAAATGGATGCCCGATTATTGGTACGGAGATCTCGTTTTCATCTTCTGTATATATGTAGTTATGGCTAAAATAAATAGGGATATCAGCAGAGTATCCGGTTAGCTGTCCAGGAACTATTGATCCTAAAGCTACAGTGGATTGGGGCTGCTCTTCTAATAGTGTCTGTCCAATAATATCTGTTATTTCTTTGAACTGAATTTCACCTGTCTGGATACCCACCTGGAACGGTTGGGTATCATTGAGGTTGATTGCTGAGGTAAATGTACATTTAGCAAGCATGGGATAAAGAGACATTCTAACTTTCACATGCTCATATGCTGCATTGATAATTTGTGTAGCAAGATCTCTATCATCAAGTAGATCTTTGATCTCACCATTATATTCGAGCATTCTTGATAGCTTCATGTCTCAGATCCCTGTGTGCTTATTGCGTGAATGATTGGGTTGCCGGTAATGCCAGACATATTTGATATCTTCAAATAGCAATGAGTGGCTATGAGGGGAGACGATAACCTGGCATTCAAGCAGTTCCACATATTATGGGGAAGATCTGCATCGATAGACACAGTCCCTGTTTTGTCAGCATTATCATAGATGTCTATAGTGGCTACAAAACGCTTAACGTCAGCATTAGATCTAGCCCATACAAAGATAACAAAGCCAGTAACACTGGCTTTACTACCTTTCTTCTCAAGTACGATTCGCTGTTTCATATCATTATTGTTCCACCATCGAACACAGCTTTTATTACTGGAAGTTCTCCGGAGATGCGATTGAAGGAAAACCATATTGCTATAGGAAGATCCATCTTGAATTCTACTATGCCATCATCATTGAAGGAGTACTTGGTTACAACGTTTCTGAGCGATACTGCGTATACGTCAATTTTTGTTGCCGTATCGCTTAAAAGGATCAGTCGTTGTGGGCGAAGTATTTCCCCCCTCATGATCAAAGGCATAAGCTTGGTTGTCATTTTGCTTTATGTTTTCCCTTACCAGGTGTTGTCGTTTTGCCGGTGTCAGCAATATGATCATCCTCTACTTTGGTTTCCTCCTCGACAGCTGGCGTTTGGGAATCTTCTTCCTGGTCGCTGTCCTGGGTTTCGCCGGTAGTGTGCTGTTCATCATCGAGTGCTTCCATTTTATTGGTTGGGACTGAGTCGCTCTTGTCTTGCTGATCAGCCGGTAATGATGCAGGATCTGTTTTGACATACTCTTTTCCAATTGTATATCCAAGCTGTGTAAGCTTTTCAATTACCTGCTTCTCATCGAGGGTACTCCACATTGCAGCCATGACTTCTTCGGGTGAGAGATCTTCTTTACACACACTGGGCAGTTCGTTGAACAGCTTAGTGTAGTGTCTGCGGTACTCATCATCGCTAACGTTTTGAATCATGACTCCCTTCTGCTTAGACATGAACTCGATTTCTTCTGCGTTAGATGTGGTATATGGTCTGCCAGGTTTAAGCTTAAGCAATACACCAGTGGGAAGTGTTATGATCAGTTCAATGATTGATCTGGATGCAATGCTTATCTTTTTGGGTTCGGTGAAGATTGCAATATCTTCTTGTTTCATTCCTTCTCCATAGTTATGCGGAGGGGATCACTCCCCTCCGCTTTATTTGGTTGGTTATGTGGTTGCGTAAGTGAGCAGGACAATTGTGTGGTTACGGGGGAATCTCAGCTGAATACTGGATTCGCCACGCATACCTTCATAGAAAGCATCCTGTCCACGATTCTGGATATTACCCTCGATCTTGTCGGGACGAAGCACAAGCTTCTTGATATGAGCCATGTCAAGACTGATGAGAATGTCTCTAGCTCCGTAAGTGTGCCCGGTTGTTCCATCGATATCATCAACATTCATGTAAGCAGGAATGTTAAGGCTAGCGGCATAGTCGAGAGCGGGATCATGAATGAACTTTACCTGTAGCCCATCGGAGTTCTTGAATGTTGAAATGCTCATCTGGAAGTTGATCTCGTTAGGCTCCTGACGTTGAACAATACCACCACGATAGAATCCACCGGCAGGTGCGCCAAGGTTTGCGGCCAATCCCATCATGTCGTCAGTAAGATCAGACAGACGATTCATGAACTTCTGTGAACAGAGATATGTGAGTTCCTTTGCTCCACGATTCTTGAATGCATTCGTGGCACGGACCAGGCGATTGAGGAAGTCCCTGAATGACGTACCGCCAACACCGGCTGTTACCGGCACGGTAGCGGACATGTATCTGATCGGGAACAGGGCACGATCCAGGATTCCACCCATAGCACGTACAGGCTGTCCGGAGATATGTCCATTGTCATTTGTGGCAACAGTGGTTTCTGCTTTGATTCCGTTCAGGTAGGTGGTTTCCATTTTCTTTTTGTACCACTCAAGCCATTGCTTTCTGGTTTCGAGGAATACGTCAAAGCGGAGATTGGATGCCATTGCTGTCCCGGTTACGCCATAAGAAGGAGTCTGGAAGATCTGAGAGATGTTCTCGACACGTTCCCCGGCACGGCCAAGGTTTGATCCGGCTACGAAGTTATCACCTTCGGGGATGGGCAGGGCAGCTTCGTTTGATGTTCCGATCATAGCCATTCTGGAAATTGATCCGATTGGCTCACGCATGAGGATCGCTGCACCGGGAGTAGCGCCTACACCAAGCCAGTCCGGAATGTCTGATTCGCAGTTTGACGCACCGGCATTGAAGTCAAGCTTCAAGCAGACGTAGTTTACGTTGCTAAGTGTGCGGATAACTGCCTTGTCAATACGGCAAAGGATTGAGTACTTCTCTTCGGTGAATCCGCCAAAGAGAACCCTGAAACAGTCCAGTCCGATATTGATAGGGGCAAGGGTTGTACCGGAAGTGTAAGTGTATATTTGTGCAGTGGTAGCGTCAGCCGAACCGTTGATTGCTGATTTCACATACTTGGCGAATTCGAGCAGTTGACGGATTCTATTCCAGACAACAAGGGCGTTTCCGCGAATGCTAATATCCTTGAATATGATCCAGGTTTTACCAAGTCCAAGATTCCCTGCAGTGGTAAGGCTGTTGAGGAACGGATTTACCGTCTCAGCTTCCAGGCTATTTCCTGCAGTAAAGTTAGCACTGGTAGGCTCGTACACAGTGCTTGCGCTGTTCTTCAATGCAAACACGGGAAGCTTTCCGCCAAGCTGCGCGGAATTGTTTATCTTGTAAGCTAGTCCTGATGTGAGAGATCCAGTATCGCCAACAAGTGACTGAGCAAGGGGAGAGTATGCGGTTGCCCCGGATTCTTGTACAGAGTACAGGCGAAGATCGTCTAACGCAATGTCGAACCATTCAACGCCGTTATACATGTCATTCCAGATGTGGTGAGGTCCGTTCATGGGCGCAGAGCCTATGTTGGACAGGAGGGTGAGTAAAGGAGTGCTTTCAGTTTCATAGGTCTGCATGTCGCCAAGCAGATCAATCTGATAGGTGTCGGCAACACCAATGATGGTGTCGGTACGAATGCCGGATGTTTCCAGGTTGGATGTATGTAAACCGGTAAGGTTTTTACCTAACATGTTTCCGACAAATTGAGTTTCGGGAGGATACATAATGTTTTATCCTTTATCAGCCAAGCCAGAACCGATTAACCCTTTCGTTATTGGTTGTGGGTTGGGTATATCTTGTGGGATTAGGTTGTACTTCAGATAGGTTAATCGGGGACTGAGGTGCAGTTTGTGGTATCTGCTGTTGAGCAGGGTTGACTGGCTGTTGCTGTTGTCCCGGATTAACCTGTTGCTGTCCATTAAGATTAGATCTTTTGATTGCTAAAAAAAGATCGGCTAGATCTTCAAGTGTTACAGATTGGACATAAGGCAAAAACTCAGAGGGATCAATGTTCCGCTCTGAGCAAATGGTAGTGAGACTTTCTTTCACTTTCTGAATCATCATTTCATTCTGGTTAGGCTGGACGTTAGGTTGTTGTTCAATCGGTGACTGTGCCGGATTGTTCTGTGGGTTATCCGGGAAGAGTCGTTGCATAATGTCGTTGGTTGGCTCATTCGTTGGGGGTACTGCTTGTTGCTGTACCTGGATTGGATCATTCACAATTCCTTGATTCTGCTCATGCTGAGGTTGAGGCGATTTAGCAAAGAAAGAATCTACGGATTCCTTCACCTTTTGAGAGTCAATCTTAGCAGCGTTCAGTCGGTCAAACTCTTCTTTGCTGATCGTAACCATGTTTGGGTCGGGGTTAACCGGACCACCCATTATCTCGGTAGCTAGCGTTTCATACACGCCAGGTACACTTTTATCAAAGTGGTGTTCTATAAGTTGTTTTTGTACTGCGGGAGTAAAATAAGCTGCGCTCATTCCGATTGGTTGTCCTGGGACAAATGGTGCTTCATTCATTGATCTTCTCCATTATATTCTGTCACTTAGTGTTTGTAGCCCGGACAATGCTACTTCGGGAGAGACCTCTCCAACTTTAACATCGTTTACCAGACTAGTTAATTGCTTTTCGGTATCAGATAAAACCTTTGCAAGATCTTGTGCAAACTTTTCAATCTCACGCTGGCTCATGATTTTTGACATGTGTTTATTAAGGTAGGCTTTAACCCGTTGATCATTCTCAATCTTATACAGCTTGTACTTGTGTTCAAGCATCTGAGCAGTCTTTGCACTCTTTTCAGTTTCTCCACCTAATGAATCTACAGTTTTTTGAAGTTCATCTATCATCTGTTGTTTACTCTCAAGTTCTGATTGCAATAATCTCATGGTATCATACTTGTAAAGTAATTCTTCTTTGTTTTCAACAGGTGCATACTTAAGTACTTCTGTGGCATCTACTAACTGAGATCTCCACAGTTCCATCATGATGCGGAGCATGGCAGACTGATATGTCTGCGTAGTGGATCCGGTTATCACAAAGACATCGTATCCTACAAAGTCCGTACTGTTATCGAAATAGACCAATGCCTTAGCTATGGCCTCATCCTTCTTTGCATCGTTGATTTCTTTTTCGACTACATCAGGTCTTGTACCTTGCTGCATCTTCCACATCTTGTATTTCTGCACGGCCAGATCATCACTGAGATCCAGATTGATCTGGCGGTTTAACTCCAGGCGATGAAGATCATTCTTGTTTCCAAAGACTTTGATAACCTGGGGTCCGGATAAGTACGCCTTTGCGAATTGCAGGATTACTTTTCCACACTGGGTAGCTGACAGTTCAATGTTAGACTGGAAGTCTTTGTAAGCATCGATCACAGATTCTCTGATATCCAAAAAATCAGACGGTGTCTGTTGTTTCTTGGAATCATTGTAGCCCATGACCTGATTAGGAATGGTTGCCTGCTCAAGCTGTCCAGATGCTTCAAGGTATAACTGGAAGAAAGCGTTATTGAGTGGCTGACCAGGTATGACAGTAATCTCTCCGGCGTTCTGAGATAGGACAGATACGCTGCCTGGGTTGGCAT